>NZ_VFWS01000321.1:0-1620 GCF_006443065.1 Mesorhizobium sp. B1-1-5
ATACAGATCGCCAGCACGCTCGCCCGGCTGACCAGCGACAAGGCGCCGGACGGCGCGCTCGACATGATGCTGGAGATCGGCGACAGCGTCATGACGCACCGGCGGCAGTACCCTGTGCAAGCCGGCCGCCGCACGGTGATCGACCTTCTGGCGCTCGATCCGCTCAATCCGCGTTCCATCCTGTTCCAGCTCGAACGGCTGAAGGCCGAGATCGGGCTGCTGCCGGCGATCGGCGGCGAGGGGCACATGTCGCCTGCGGCCAAGGAAATCCTGCAGCTCAACACAGCCATCGCCATCAAGGAGCCAGCGGACATGACTGTGAAGGCGCTGAACGATCTCGCCGGCGAGATAGGCGGGCTCTACAGCAGCCTCGCCAAGGCCTATTTCGGTTAAGGCGGCGCTCCGGCATGCTCTACGACATCAGGCTTCACCTTCACTACGACTACGCCGCCGTCGCCGGCGGCGGCCGTCACCAGGTCCGCGTGTTGCCGCCGACCATCGACGGCGTGCAGCGCGTCGTCGCAGCGTCGCTATCCTTCGCGCCGGCGCCAAACGAACGCTCGGATTTTTCCGATTTCTTCGGCAACAACGTCACCTCGATCGCCTTCCGCGACGCGCATGACGCGCTCGACATCAGGATGAGCGCGCGCGTGGCGGTGTCGCGACCGGAACTCGGGCTCGACGTGTCGCCCGATCTTAGCCGGCTGCGTCAGGAGCTCGCCGCCATGCGCTCCCTGGCGCCGGATACACCGCACCATTTCCTGGCCGCCAGCGGTCACGCCGGCATCGATGCGGCGATCACCGCCTATGCGCGCGATAGCGTCGGCGGCTCGGCCGCCGGTACGGCGATGAACCTCTGCAATCGCATCCACCGCGATTTCACCTATGATGGCGAGGCGACAACCGTGCGGACCCTGGCTGGCGACGCATTCCGGCTGAAGCGCGGGGTGTGCCAGGATTTCTCGCATATCATGATCGCCGGCCTGCGCGGGCTTGGCATACCGGCCGGCTATGTCAGCGGCTTCCTGCGCACCATTCCGCCCAAGGGCAAGGCCAGGCTGGAGGGCGCCGACGCCATGCATGCATGGGTCAAGGTGTGGTGCGGGCGCGATGCCGGCTGGCAGGAGTTCGACCCGACCAACGGCATGCGGGCCTCCAACGATCACATCACCGTCGGCTATGGCCGTGACTATTCGGATGTCGCGCCGATCGTCGGCGTTCTCAAGACCACCGGCGGACAGGTCGGAGAGCAAGCCGTCGACGTTATTCCGGTGGTGCTGGAGAAGACCTGACGTCAGGCCTGCTTGCGCAAAGCGCCTTGCAGGGTTCCGCCCGACGTGGGTGGCCGCCGACTTTTCGGACAGGAATGGAACCAGTGCTCGGCCCAGAGGCTTATCTACGGGTGTTTCCGTGGGGCCAGCATGCTGCAGAAATCCGGATTGACTATCGACGGCGAGGCCGCACCAAAGAACGGCGCTCAGATCTCTGCCGAGGATGCCGCACTGATCTATGTCAGCGATACCGAGCCCGGTATCCGCCGACTGAAAGCGGGCAAGGGATTTTCCTACAGGGGAGCTGACGGAAGGCCGGTCTCGGATGCCACCCGAGCGCGCATCGAGG
>NZ_VFWS01000322.1:0-1612 GCF_006443065.1 Mesorhizobium sp. B1-1-5
CCCGCGCGTCGACGTCACCTGGCGCATCTCCGGCCTGTTCCGCGACATGTTCCCGACCCAGATCGCGCTGATCGATGCCGCTGCCAACGCCGTTGCCGCGCGCGACGAGGACGATTCGGAAAATCCGCTCGCCGCAAGGACCCGCGCCGAGGGCAAGATCAGCCCGCGCATCTTTGGCACCTCGCCTGGCACTTACGGCGCTGGCGTCGAGGAAATCCTGTCGAGCGGTGACTGGGCGGCGCGCGAGGAAATCGGCCGCGCCTATCTCGATGCCACGTCGCATTCCTATGGCGGCGCCGGCGGTGAGGGGATCGCCGCGCCCGGCGCATTCGAGAACCGCATCGCCGAAGCCGCTCTTCTCGTCCACACCGGCGACGATCCCGGCCGCGACATCCTCGAAGGCTCGGCCGATGTCGCTTTCATCGGCGGCTTCTCGGCCGCCCTTGCAGCGCTTGGCAGGAATGCCGACGTCATCGTGCTCGACACGACCGATCCGCAGAGGCCGAAGCCGCGTTCAGTTAGTGAGGCCGTGACGCGCGTCGTGCGCGCCCGCGCCGTCAACGCCCGCTTCATAGCGGGCCAGATGCGCCACGGCCCTCGCGGCGCCTCGGAATTCGCCGAAACCGTCGACCGGCTGGTTGGCTTCGCCGAAACCACGCAGGCCATACCGGGCGCGCTGATAGACGCCGTGCACGATGCCTATCTCGGCGATGCGGGCGTCCGCGCCTTCATCCTGCGCGAAAACCCGGCCGCCGCGAAAGCCATTGCCGAACGCCTCCTGTCGGCGCGACGGCGAGGCCTCTGGCATCCCTTGCGCAATTCGATCGACGACGACCTCGCGGCACTGATTGCCGAGGCACGGGAGTTGGCGGCATGAACGCCTACTCCCGCCGCGGCGCCTGCCCGGCCCTTTCGGCGCCGATGCAGACCGGCGACGGCCTGCTGGTGCGGCTCAACCCGGTCGCCGGAGGCCCATCTTCTGGCGGATTGTCGCCGAAGCTTCTGATCGGGCTGGCAGAATCCGCCCTGCGGCACGGCAACGGCATCATGGAAGTGACAGCGCGCGGCAGCTTGCAAATACGCGGATTGACCACGCAAAGTGCAACCCTGCTGGCGAAGGAAGTCGATGCGCTGGGCATTGTGGTCCGCACTGGCGTACCAGTGGAGACCGGACCACTGGCCGGCATCGATCCGCAGGAGATCGCCGACCCCAGGCCGCTGGCTGATCGGATCAGGGAAGCGGTCGAGGACGCCGGGCTGACGCAGCGGCTCGGGCCGAAGGTTTCGGTCGTTGTCGACGGTGGCGGGCAACTCACGATGGATGCTGTGACGGCCGACATGCGGCTGAAGGCGGCGAGCACCGAGGCGGGAATCCGCTGGCGGGTGTCGGTTGCCGGTGACGGGCGGAATGCAAGGCTGCTCGCGGTTGCTGATGAAGGTGTGGCTCGTGATATAGCCGTCGCGGCTCTAAGGATGATCGCCGAGAAAGGCCGCGATGCTCACGCAAGGGATTTGTCGGAGCGGCAGTTGGTGTCTCTGGCGGGTTGGCTATGCCTGACAAGTTTGCGCGAGGCGCCCCCCTCTGTCCTGCCGGACATCTCCCCCTCAAGGG
>NZ_VFWS01000323.1:0-1611 GCF_006443065.1 Mesorhizobium sp. B1-1-5
CCCTTGATCTCCTCGACGCCGACATTGAGCAGGCCGACACTGGGCCGCGAGACGCCGAAGACCGATCGGGCCATGCCGGTTCCAAGGATGGCAAAATCAATGAGCTGGTGCGCATCCGCGCCAATGGTGGCGCCGACGTCGAGGACCACGCTTTCGCCGCGCAGCGTCGGCCAAAGTGCCGCGATCGCCGGGCGGTCGATGGTGGCCATGGTGCGCAGGCAGAATTTCGACATCGCCATCAGCGCGCCGGTGTTGCCGGCCGAGACGCAGGCGTCCGCCGTACCCGACTTGACCGCCTCGACAGCCTTCCACATCGATGACTTCCAGCGGCCATGGCGCAGTGCCTGGCTCGGCTTGTCGTCCATCCTGACGGCCACCTCGCAGTGGAAGAATTCGCTCACACCGGCCAGCTTGGGAAATTTGGCCAGTTCGGGTCGTACGGCCTCCTCCCGCCCGTAGATGACGAAGCGGACGTCGGGACGGCGGGTCGCGACCGTCATGAGCGCCGGAATGACCACGGCTGGTCCGTGATCGCCGCCCATGGCATCGATGGAAATCCTGATCACGCGGTATTCATCTCACGGTTTTGCTTAGGCGGCGGATCGTTTTAGTGATCGCGAAGGTTCGGCGAAAATAGCGGTTTTGGACATTCGCACAACCGACTTTTCCGTCGCGGGTGAGGTTTTCAGGATTTTCCCAACAGCGACCGCAGTTTCTGCTGAAATTCATTCTCCACCGGTTCGGCCTCGCGGCCGGCATCAAGCGCCGCACCCGGCTTGCGCGGATAAGGATCGATGGCCAGTCCGAAGAACTGCTCGGCGAGTGCCCCGACATCGATCGTGTCGCCTGAAAATGTTTCGGGACTGTCAGGTCCATCCGCGTCGAGCAGGATCTCGCCGCCGCCTTCGAATCCCTGTCGTCCAAGCTTGGAATCCTCGGGCAGGAACAGAGCCTCGAATGATTCATCGATATGCGCCCCAACCGGATCGAGCGTGACGATACAGGCCTGGGTGATGTCGGCCTCGACCCGGCCGCTGACCTTCACGCCATTGCGTTTCCACGGCGTCACCAGGAATTCAGCACGGTAGGCTTCGACCGAGAGCAAGCTGTGCTCTTCGGCGAGTGTCGCGCGCTGGGTGGCATCGGCCTCGATGACCACCGGCAAGCCCTTCTGCGGCAGGCGGGCGACGTTGGCAAAAAACGATACCGGACTCTGCGGATCGGCGTGCTTCATCGATCTGCCTCCTGGGCGAGCGGAAAGGTCACCGTACCGGAGACGATCGCCCGGCACGGCTGCGTGGCCAGCCGATTGCGGGCATCGGCGACATAGTCGGACAGTCGTGACGCTTCCGCCCAGGCCGCGGCGTCGGGCCGGACATTGCGTGCAAGGGCGGCGGTGAGCCCATCATGATCATTGCGCTCCAATGCGTCGTCATAGGCGGCGGTGCGGCCATAAAACATCTTCGCCAGCTTTTTCATGCGCTTGGGCACTCCGACATCGCCAATGCCGAGTTCCCGCAGCGAATGGTCGACGTCGAGGAAAAACTCGTCGATCAGCACCTGCGCGATCTCCTGCGCCACGCCGTCTTCCCCACGCAGCCGGTGCTGGAC
>NZ_VFWS01000324.1:0-1611 GCF_006443065.1 Mesorhizobium sp. B1-1-5
GCCTGATGACCGCGATGGACACCGTCGAAATTGCCGATCGCGACAACGCCGCCGCGCAAATCGGCGGGCAGCGGAGCGGTTGCCGAAAGGTGCTGGAAAGCGTCCATCGCCATCTACCGCAGCCTGGGAATGACGGCCACTGGATGATAGCCGTGCCTGTCAAGAAACGCGGCGAGCCTTGCGGGATCCGGTTGCGATGCATCGCCATAGTCGCGGGCATGAATGCCGCCTGAGACATAGAGAACGTCGAAACCGTTGTCGGCCGCGCCCTTGATATCGGTCAGCATGCCGTCGCCGATGGCCAGCACCTGGCGGCGCTCGCCCGGCCGTCCAAGGATCTCCGCCACCTCCTTCATCGCCACATCATAGACCGGCGCATAAGGTTTTCCGGCGATCAGCGTGCGGCCGCCGAGCTGTGCGTAGTCGCGCGCCAGGGCGCCGGCGCGCTTGGCGTCGCCGGCGCAGATCGCCTCGACGATCTCGGCATGCTCGTCGCGGGCGATCTTCCATTCGTCGAGCCACAGCAGTTCCGTCCAGACATAGTGCTGGCACCTGTCGAGGATGCCGCACAGCATGCCGTGCAGCATGGCATTGCCGCTGATTTCGGCGATGACGCGGTGCAGATCGATGCCGACTTCAAGCTCCTGGAATTTTTCCCTTGTGGTTCGATCCGCAATGGCGGCCAGCCTCTCGCATTCGGCCAGCATGGCGCGCAGCCGCGCCTTGTCTTTCTCGGTGGCCGCAGCCGCCGCCAGTTCGGTGGCGTGGCCGTCGAGCAGTTCGCGGATGTCGAAGGCCTCGCGGAACATGTTTATGTCGAACTCGGTGACGGCGTAGCCCTGCCGCGGCCGGCCGGTGACCAACCCGTCGCGCTCGAGGCGGTTGAAGGCCTCGCGCACGGGCGTGCGGCTGACATTCAGCTTTGCCGCAATGTCGCTCTCGGTGACGCGCGCGCCCGGCGGGATCTGGCCGGTCACGATCATTGCCTTGAGCGCGGAATAGACCGAGTCGCGCAGCGTGTTGTTTGTTTCCTTGGCCAAGTTCCGTATCCAGTCTCCGGTCCGTGCCGGAAATCGATGTGTTTCGCGCGTAGCTGTATTCAAAATCGGCGCGTTTTGCCATTCCCCGGCCCCGGGTCGGTGGCCCCAAGGCCCCGCCGAGCGGTGTTGACTTCGCTGATCCCCGAGCTACACTCAAAATTGTATACAACATCGCATGCGAAATCAAAAACAATGGGAACACCGGTTGGAGATCCGAAATGAACAGCTCCAAAGGCATTAGCGTCGTTGCCATAGCGGGCCTCATGGCCACGGTCACGGCGCCCGCCGCGGCAGGCGACACCATTACCGTCGCCTCATGGGGCGGCACCTATCAGGAGGCGCAGGCCAAGGCCTTCTTCAAGCCGACCGCCGATGCGCTCGGCATCACCATCAAGGAAGACACCACCAACGGTCTCGATGACGTGCGCCTGCAGGTGACAGGCAACGCGGTGAAGTGGGACATCACCGAGCTCGGCGCCGACGAATGCGCGCGCGGCTCGAAGGAAGGGCTTTTCGAAAAGCTCGACTACAACCTCATCGACAAGAGCGGCATCGATCCCAAGCTCGTGCA
>NZ_VFWS01000325.1:0-1610 GCF_006443065.1 Mesorhizobium sp. B1-1-5
CACGATTGCATCGTCGGACGACGGCAAGGCAACCGCATCGCCTGGCTGATGACGCAACCCGACGGCTCGACAGCGCGGCAGGCCGTCCCCGTCAAGCATGAACTGCAGGATTTCGAGACGGTGCTAATGGCCGCTAAGGCAGGACACGGTCTGACGCAACTTCCGTCATGGATGGTGGAAGGCGATCTTCAAGACGGGGCCCTTCAGATTGTCCTGGAGGGCCTGTCAGGCGGCGAACTGCCGATCAGCGTCCTGTGGCCGCAGACAAAGGCGCTGCCGGCGAAGATTCGCGTTACCATAGACGGCCTCGTTCAGTGGTCGCTTGTTTCAACGAGTGTCGCTGCCTAGCAACGTCTTACTTGGAGCAGTCTCAAATCGGCTGTCCGCCGTCGATCCGCCTAATCGCCTCGAAGAGCCGATCACAGGATTTTGCCAGGTTCTTGCCCGGCGTGGTGGCGACCCCGAGCAAGAGGCCGGATTCGGCAGTGGCGGGCGACGCATACCACGCGGAGAGCGGTGCGGGGGACATCCCGAAGGCCGAAACCTCGCGCGCCACGGCAATGTCCGATATTTCCCTCGGCAGCTTCAGCAGCACGGCCAGGCCCGGCGTTGCAATCTGGTCAGCATTCACATTCGCCCAAAGCTGCTCGAGCAACGTCGCGCGCCTTGCGACATAGGCCCGCTTCGTGCGGCGGAGATGGCGAATATAGTGGCCCTCCCGCATGAATTCGGCGGTCGCGAGCTGCACTGCCGGCCCCGGGGCGGGCGCTAAGCACGCCGCGACTTCAGCGAAAGCGCATACGAGGCTGGCCGGCACGATCACGAAACCCAGCCGAAGGGTCGGGCTGATTGTCTTGCTGAAGGACCCGATGTGAATGACGCGCCCGTCGCGGTCGAGCGACGCGAGCGCCGGCGCGGCCCTGCCGGTCAGCTGAAGCTCGCTCAGATAATCGTCTTCGATCACCCAGGCCTGGGTCGAAGCTGCCCATTCGAGCAGGCGCAGGCGCCGCTCGAGCGACACGGGCGCGCCGAGCGGCGCATGTTGACCCGGTGTGACCAGGGCAAGCTTCGCGGTCGGATGCTGGCACAGTGCGTCATCGAGATCGATGCCGTTGCAATCGACCGGGACCGGAGCGAGAGACAAACCGGCGAGTTCGAGCCCCTTTCGGGTCCATGGGAAACTGGGCTCCTCGATCCAGGCGGTCTCCCCCGCCAGCTTCAGAACGGATAGCGCCAGGCCGAGCCCCGCACCGAAACCTCCAGTGACAATGACCTGCGACGGCAGACAGATGATGCCCCGTGCTACGGCGAGGTAGCCAGCGATTTCCCGCCTCAACTCGAGTTCGCCGCGAGGATCGGGGTAGAGGGGGGCGGCAGCGGCTTCGGCGCGGATGGCGTGCGCGCGCATCCGCGCGAACAAGGTGGCGGGGAAGATATCGCTTGCGGGGATGCCCATCTGGAAGATGCCGGGACCCTGCGTCATCTCCTGATAAATCCGCATGAAGGAGCCTTCGTCCGGCACCGGCTCGGATATCGCGACGGCGCGGGGGCGCTTTGCGACGCGCGTTCCCTCGGCTGGCGTTGCCTCGATCAACTGGGCGGCCGCGAGC
>NZ_VFWS01000326.1:0-1609 GCF_006443065.1 Mesorhizobium sp. B1-1-5
AAGCCCGCGCCAACGCCGACGGGACACAAGTGTCATCGCCTGGACCACGCCAGCCAGCGTGCCGCCAGATGCCTCCACAAAGGGGTGAACTGCGTTCGCCGGTAAGCGTCGCCGGCCATTTTGATGCCTTGCGCCTGTGTCGGGAAGGGATGGATGACGTCGGCCAGCGCGTGCAATCCCATGCCCGACCTGATGGCGAGCGACACCCCGTTGATCATCTCGCCGGCATGGGCGGCGACCACGGTCGCACCGAGGATGCGGTCTGATCCTTCCCTGACATGGATTTTGACGAAACCCTCTTCCTCGCCGTCCATCACCGCGCGGGCGACATCGTGCATCAGCACCGTATAGGTCTTGACCGGAATGCCGTCGCGGCGCGCCTCCACCGGATAGAGGCCGACATGGGCGATTTCCGGATCGGTGTAGGTGCACCACGGAACCACCAATTCGCTCAGCCTCTTGCGCCCGAGAAACAGGGCGTTCTGCACGACCATGCGGGCTGTTGCTTCCGCGGTATGCGTGAATTTGTAGTCGAGGCAGACATCGCCCGCCGCATAGATGCGCGGGTTTGAGGTCCTGAGATAATCGTCCACCTTGATGCCTTTGGCATCGTGGGCAACCCCCGCCTCGTCGAGGCCAAGACCGTCGACATTGGGCGAGCGGCCTATGCCGGTGATGATCTCGTCGACGGAAATGGTCGTCGTGTCGCCGTCCCGCACCAGATCGGCGAGCTTCTTGTCGCCTTCCCTGCGCACCGCCACCACTTCGGTGTTCAGTCGGACCTCGACCCCCTCGCGCGCCAGCGCCTCCGAAAGGATCTGCGCGGCGTCGCGTTCCTCGCCGGGCAGGAACATCGGATCGCTCTGCGCCAGGATGACCTTCGCACCGAGCAGGCAGAAGGCCTGCGCTGTCTCGCAGCCAAGCGGCCCGCCGCCGATGACCAGCAGCCGCTTCGGGCAGTCGACAAGGTCGAACATCGTCTCGTTGCTGAGATAGCCGGCCTCGACCAGGCCGGGAATGGATGGAAACTCCGGCCTCGAGCCTGTCGCGCTCAGCGCCTTGCGGAAGCGCAGCGTGGTTCCCGCGACGGTCACGCAATCGCTTCCCTCGAACCGGGCTTCGCCGAAATGAACGTCGATGCCCAGCGCAGCAAGCGCCTCAGCGCTGTCGGCATGGCTGATCCGTTGCCGGATGCGCCGCATCCTGGTCATCGCGCGCTGGAAATCGACGCGAAGATGGTCCGGCGCATCGGCTCCGAAATTCTCGGCATCGCGCATGTCGGCATAGAGCCTGGATGTACGGATGATCGACTTGGACGGGATGCAGCCGGTGTTGATGCACGTGCCGCCGATCAACCCGCGTTCGATCAGCGCCACTTTCGCGCCGAGGCTTGCCGCTTCGGTCGCGGCAGTCAAGCCGGCAGGCCCGGCGCCGACGACGACGAGATTGTATGGTCCGGTGGGCGGCGGGTTTCGCCAATGCGGCGGATGGGCGCCCCTGACCAGCTCGACATCATTGTGGTCGGCCGGAAAACCGGCAGCTTTCGTCCCTTCAAGCGACATCGCGGCCATCCGGGCTTGCCGGCTGCGACAGCCATCCGCCTGTGAAC
>NZ_VFWS01000327.1:0-1609 GCF_006443065.1 Mesorhizobium sp. B1-1-5
CCTCGTCGGCTTCGTCGACGACGAGATGGAGCGCCGCCTTGTTGCGGGCGTAGAGGTGCTCCAGGAAAGGCGTGAGGAATCGGTTCTTCTCGCCGCCGGTCATCTCCGATGTATCGATGATGGCTTGGACATCGCGGTCGGCGAGCGCCAGGGCGAGAGCCTTACCGGCCTCGCCGGTCGGGTCGATCGGGATATCAGCGTGGTCGCCGCCGAAGATCAAGACGGGAAAGCCGCCCTCGGCGCCACCATCGGCCCCGGCGCGCAGCCCGTACCATGCGCCGGTTGGATCCAGGATGATGACGCGGCGGCCGAGCTCGAGCAGCCGTTCAACCGCGCCCTTCGCGGCAAAAGTTTTACCGGCGCCGGTTGTGCCGACGATGGCGGTGGGCTTGTCCAGGAAGGGCGCGATATCCATCGTGGTCCCTCAGCTCGAAACCAGTTCGAAGCGGGTGCCGGTCTTGTCGGTGACGACAGGACCCTTTCCCTTCTTGCCGGCTTCAATGATGGGAACACCGGTGATCTTCAGCACTTCACCTTTGGCGTTGAAGCCGTTGATCGTGATCGATGCGCTGGCCCGCTTTGCCGACCAGTTCATGACCTTCTTCGGTACTGCCATTTCCATGCTCCTCATGCTCACCGCCGGCGTCATGCCGGTCGGGATTCACATCACAACGGTGATTTTCTCGGCCGCGCGGGTCAGGCCGGTGTAAAGCCAGCGCGCGCGGTCGGATTGGAAGTTGGGGCTTTCGTCGAACAGGCAGACGGTCTCCCATTGGGAACCCTGCGCCTTGTGCACTGTCAGCGCGTAGCCGTAGTCGAACTGCTGGGTTCCGTTGAGCTCGCGCCACGGGATCTCATTACCGGCGCCCTCGAAGAACTCCTTCCGCACTTTGATCTCCACGGGCTCTGTCGAATCGAAATCGAGCGAGGAGACATGCATGCGGATGCAGTGGTCATTGAGGTGACCCTTGCGGCGCTTCAGCAGTTCGATGACGCGCCAGAGACCCCCGTTGAAGATGCCCTTGTTGCGGTCATTCTTCAGACACACCAGCTGGTCGCCGGGCTCCGGCATCGTACTGGAGCGGCCGTGGAGCGCCCGCATCCTGGTATTGTAGCTCGCTCGTGTCTTGTTCAGGCCGACGAGGACCTGGCCGGCCTTCATGACGTGATCCTGCGTCAATGCGGAACGGCGGATCACCTCGCTGATGCCGTAGACGCCATAATCGAGCCGACCGCCCTCGCGGATCGTCGTCGCCATCCTAACGATCGGGTTTTCCGCGGCCTGCCGGTGGATCTCGGTCAGCATGATGTCGGGGTCGGCGTTCGTGAAGAAGCCGCCGCCCTTTACCGGCGGTAGCTGGGCGGGATCCCCCAGCACCAGCACGGGGACACCGAACGAGAGGAGGTCCTTGCCGATCTCCTCGTCGACCATGGAACACTCGTCGACCACGAAGAGTGCGACGTCGGCGAGCTCGTCGACATCCTTGACGACGAACTTCTTGACGCCGGTCTCGTGGTTGAATTCGACATCGTAGATCGAGGCATGGATCGTCATGGCGTTGCGGCAACCGTTCTTGCGCATCACCATCGCGGCCTTGCCGGTATAGGC
>NZ_VFWS01000328.1:0-1608 GCF_006443065.1 Mesorhizobium sp. B1-1-5
ATTCGGGTCATAGCCGGTCAGCCATGGCGCGAGGATCGCGCCGGCAAGGACGATGGCGACGATGAACAGACCGAGCAGCGCCAGGCGGCGTTTGACCAGCCGGCGCCAGACGCCGGCGCGCGACTTGACCGGCATGCGTGCGGCCGCCGGGAGGTCAGGCGCGATAGGAGTGGTCATCGCCGCCTTCCTCACCCGTTACTTCCTCATTGGTCATTGCCACGATGCGGCGCGCCCCATCCTCGACACTGATCTGCCAGCACATCGCCAGCGAGCGCAGCTGCGCGTAGGCGCGATCGTCGTCGGCGCCTTTCGACAGTGCCGCGACGGCGCGCACGATGGTCTGGCGCTCGGCGACACGCTGACGCAGCGAGGCGATCTCGCCGGCCAAATGTTTTCGCGCCTCGAAACTCTGCCTTGCGATCAGCAGCGCGCTGTAGACGCCGGCAGTGCCGACCGGCTTCAGGAGCTGCGCATCGGCCTTGTGCGAGAGAGCCCATTCGATGCGGCCGGGCGCCTCCGAACCGATCAGCGCCACCAGCGGCATCGGCGCCTCGCCGGCCTTCCACGGGAATTGCTCGTCGAAACCGAGATCGGCGTCGAAGAACACGAAATCGGCGGCCAGCGCTTCAGGCGGCAGTTCGGGCCAGCAGTCGACGGTGACCAGGCCGATGGCGGACAACTGCCTGGTGATGGCCTGCACGGTCGGGTGCGGGCGATGCAGGATGAATGCCCTGGCGCCGCCGAGATTCGGGATGCGCGATGGCCTGGTCACGACACCACCCTCAGGCGCGGCCGGCCGAATGTCGTGGCGGGGTCGTAGCGTGACAGGTACGGATCGGGCGCGACCTCGTGCTGCCGGCTGACGACCTCGAAGAAGCCGTCGGCGATCCGGCCGATGATTACCGGCATCGTTGCGTGCTGGGAATGAGCGTCGATAGCAATCGGGCCGAGCCGGGTGGAGAAGCGCCGTTCGGCGAAGGCCTTGGAAAATTCCGCCGGACCGGCGTCGGGATCACGCGAGAGCACGTCGGCCATCACTTGCACGGAGGCATAGGCGGAGGCCTCGAAAGACGAGGCGAAGGCCGCCGGGCGAGGCGCGAAATACGGCCCGACCGACAAATGCCCCTTGCCGGTTTCGCCGATCGCCGGCAGCTCACCCTCGGTGAGGTTGCAGGAGATGATCGGGCACACCTCGGGGCTGAAGGCCGGGTCCTCAACGCCCAGGTCGCGGTAGGCCGCCAGGAAGGCGTAGGAGGAGGTGCCGATCAGGTTGTTGAGGACGAAGTTCGGCCGCGTCGCCCGGATCTCGGCGATCAGCCGCGACACGTCGGTCTCGCCTATGCGCAGATAGCGCTCGCCCAGAACCTTGCCGCCGGCATCCGCGATCAGGTCGCGCGCCACGCGGTTCATCTCCCAGCCCCAGATGTAGTTCGAGCCGAGCAGGTAGCCGTTGGCGCCGAAGCGGGGCACGACATGGGCCATCAGCGGCACCAGATGCTGGTTTGGGCAAGCGTGCATGTAGACGACGTGCTCGTTGGCCTCGAAGCCTTCATAGGGGCAGGCGTACCAGAGCATGCCGCCGGCTTTTTCCAGCACCGGAATGGTCTC
>NZ_VFWS01000329.1:0-1603 GCF_006443065.1 Mesorhizobium sp. B1-1-5
TTTCGAGTGCCGGGCCTTTCTGGCGGTCGATGACGGTCACCTCGTGGCCAGCCTCGGCGAGATAATAGGCCGTGGTCACCCCGATCACGCCACTGCCCAGCACCATGATTTTCATTCATTCACTCCTTGCCGCGCCGAGCGTCCTCAGGACGCCCGTGGACGCGGCCGTATTTTCGATTTGCGCATGATCCCGAGCGAAAATCGATGTCGATCTTCGAGACCACGCGCCGTTGCCCATTCACGCCGCCGAGGGACCGGGGTCGTCTTCTTCTGTCTGCCGCATTCCGGCCGTCTCGCCAAGAGGCCGCCAATCGGCTGCGGCACTGTAGACGAGCCTGGGCCCGTGCGGTCGCCGCGCGTCAGCCTGGTCTTTCTGCCTGACCGTGCGCCGGGCAGCTTCCGGCTGGTAAAGCACGGCCTTGATCAGGATCGACTCCCGCCTGCCGTCGGCGTGTTCGACCGTTGCCGTCTGGCCTTGCGCCATGCCAAGCATGCAGAGCCCGCGCCTCGTTGCGACCGACAGGCTCGAGCCGACCGGCCCGCGCACCTCGTGCTGCACCAGGGTTCGCGTCTCGGCGGGACCGGCATCGACGCCGAACACCACCCTGCTGTTCAGCGTAACGATGTCGGGGCCGACCGAATCGATCGGCACGACATCGGCGCCTGAAAGCTTGTGTTCGAGCATGCGCACGATCGGATCCGCGAACGCCCGTCGGCGCTCCAGCATGACTTCGAGAACGGCGAAGTCCTTCGTCGTCAGGCAACAATTCGTGCTCGTCATCACCGCCTCGCCATCAAGCTCGTCGCGGGCCGGAAGCCGGCGCATCGACGGCCTCGACGGTCACTGACAGTTCCCGACCGCCACGACCGTTCCAGCAAACCGCCTGCCCAACACTCGCGCCAATGAGCGCGGTTCCCATCGGCGTCAGCACCGAGATGAGGTTCTCGGCTATGTCGGCCTCACCCGGGTAGACCAGCATGATGCGCTGGGCGTCGCCGCTTTCGCCGCGCACGATCACCGTCGAACCCATTCGCACCACACCGGCCGGCATCGCCGCCGCGTTCGTGACGACGGCCCTGTCCATTTCCGAAAGCAGCTCCTCGGCCGTCTCGGGCGCGCGATCGAGCAAAGCCCTCGCCAGCCCCGTTAGCCTGTCATGGTCGGCGTCGCTGATCAGAAGATGGCTGTTTGGACGCAGTTCTTTCGCGTGTTGCATGGCAAACCTCATGGACCGGCGCATCGAGCGGATGCGCGCCTGCCGGCGCGCTGGCGGCGGCGTGATGAAAGGCCGGCAGCCGCGAAGGGCTGTTCGGCTTGATGGCGATTGTGGATGGATGGATGCCCCGGTACGGACGGACGCCGGAAGGCGGCCGCGCCGGGGCTACGATCCCGCGATCGGGCAGACCCTGAAGAAGGTTTTGATATAAGCGAGCTTGCTCATGTGCCAAAGCTTGCCGAATGGCGCCCGCTTGTCAAGCGCGGCCAAACCGCTCAACCGCCCAGATAGCGCCGGTGAAAACGCGTTCCGAGGCTGGACAGGATTTCATACCCGATGGTGCCGGCATGGTCGGCAGCATCATCGACGCTCTGTGAGGGCCCTAG
>NZ_VFWS01000033.1:0-44537 GCF_006443065.1 Mesorhizobium sp. B1-1-5
CCACCTTCTCCCACAAGGGGAGAAGGGAAGCCGGTGCTTGCCAAACGCATTCCCCCTGCTATTCTCTCAGCGAAAATAATTTTACACACAGGCAAACTTGTTTCTCGCTCGGAGGAGGGTTTTAGATGAGCCAGTCGCCCTACCCCGCCGTCCTGTCCGGACCGCCCAAGCCGAGCCTGATCCTTAGGCCCGGCCAGATCAGCCTGCCGCCGGGAACGGAGCGATATACCGTCCAGGGCAATGGTGCGGCGCTGATCGACGTCGAGGCCGGTGACAGCGTCAGCGTGAGCAATGTCGAGGGCGGCCAGCCCTGTGAGCTGCTGGCCTGGGACAAGTCCGGCATCACCGACCCCGGCATTTTTAGCGAACGATCGAACAGTAACGCCGCCGGCATCAAGGCGCTGCTCGCCGAAGACGACGACGGCCTTGCGGCGCTGCGCCTCAGCCTCGAGCGGCGGCAGGTGCAACTCGACCAGCCGAAGGCCGTGCGTGTGTTCGGCGGCGCCACGCCCGCCGGCACGGAGCAGAGCTTTGCCATCCAGCGCGGGGGCGCGCTGCTGATCGCGGCGCCCGGCGGGCCGATGCTGGTCGACGGCCACAACACCGCGACGCCGCTTACCGTCCTGGTGCGGCGCGCCACGATCCGCCTGAAGAACAGGTCGCAGCTTCCCGATCCGCTTGCCGATCCCGTGCTTGATCTTCGGGTGAAGTCGGCGACCGCAGAGGCCTATTTCGTCAAGGCCGGCGACTATCTGCAGATCATCGATGTCGATGGCCGGCAATGCACCGACTTCCAGTGTTTTTCCGCGCGCAAGCTGGACAAGGGCCGCGACCTGCCGCTCGACGTGACGACGACCCGCACGCTGATGGGTTCGGCCTATCCGATGCCCGGCTTGCATTCGAAATATTACGATCAGGACATGGAGCCGCTGGTCGAGGTGGTGCAGGACACATGCGGCCGGCACGACGCCTTCGCGCTCGCCTGCGCCGCCAAATATTACGACGACATCGGCTATCCCGGACACACAAATTGCTCGGAGAATTTCAACAAGGCGCTCTCGGACAACGGTGTGACGCCCCGCCCCGGCTGGATGGCGATCAACTTCTTCTTCAACACGGCGATCGATGCGCATGGCGTGATGGTGTCGGACGAGCCGTGGTCGCGGCCGGGCGACTATGTGCTCTTGCGCGCCCTGACCGACATCGTCTGCGTCTCCTCGGCCTGCCCGGACGACACCACGCCCGCCAATGGCTGGGATCTCACCGACATCCATGTGCGCGCCTATTCAGGCCAGCACAAATTCTCGCGAGCGATCGCCAGACGCATGAAGCCCGACTCGGAACCGAAAATGACCCGCGAGACAGCCTTTCATTCGAGCTTTGCCAAGCACACGCGCGACTTCGTCGAATATCGCGGCTATTGGCTCGCCAATTCCTTCGCCAAGGAAGGCCCCATCGCCGAATACTGGGCCTGCCGGCAGGCCGCGGTGATCATGGACCTGTCGCCGCTGCGCAAGTTCGAGGTCACCGGTCCGGATGCCGAAGCGCTGCTGCAATACACGCTGACCCGCGACGTCAAGAAGCTCGGGGTCGGCCAGGTCGTCTACACGGCGATGTGTTATGAGCATGGCGGCATGATCGACGACGGGACGTTGCTCAGGCTCGGCAAGGATAATTTTCGCTGGGTCGGCGGCGACGATCTTTCCGGCGAATGGCTCCGCGAGACGGCGAAAAAACTCGGCCTCAACGTGCTGGTGCGCTCCTCCACCGACCAGATGCACAACATCGCCGTGCAAGGTCCGAAGAGCCGCGACATCTTGAACGAAGTCGTTTGGACCTCGCCAGTGCAGCCCTCGATCAGCGAGCTCGAATGGTTCCGCTTCGCCGTCGCGCGCATCGGCGGCGGCAATGGCGTGCCTGTCGTGGTCTCGCGCACCGGCTATACCGGCGAGCTCGGTTACGAGATCTGGTGCCATCCGCGCGACGCCGAAAAAGTGTTCGACGCCGTCTGGGAGGCCGGCCAGCCGCACGGGCTGAAGCCGATGGGCCTGCAGGCGCTCGATATGGTGCGCATCGAGGCGGGACTGATCTTCGCCGGCTACGAATTCTCCGACCAGACCGATCCGTTCGAGGCCGGCATCGGCTTCACCGTGCCGCTCAAGACCAAGGCCGAAGACTTCATCGGCCGCGACGCGCTGATCCGGCGCAAGGAGCATCCGCAACACAAGCTCGTCGGCCTCGACATCGATGCCAATGTCGCCGTCGGCCATGGCGACTGCGTCCATGTCGGCCGCGCCCAGATCGGCGTCGTCACCTCCGGCATGCGCTCGCCGGTGCTCGGCAAGACTATCGCGCTGGCACGGCTCGACGTTACCCATGCCGAGATCGGCACGGAGGTCGAGATCGGCAAGCTCGACGGCCACGCCAAGCGGCTGCCGGCGCGTGTCGTGGCCTTCGCCCATTACGATCCGCAGAAAACCAAGCCACGTTCCTGATAGCGGCAACCCTTGCCTTCTTCCCTTGTGGGAGTAGGCAAGCGCCTGTTTCGCAAGTGCGATGTGCATGACATCCACAAAACGCTTGACGCGAAAGCGCGCCGGATCAATCTTCACTCTTAAGAAAAAAATACGACTGAGTGGAAACACGACAGGCCGACGCCGATTTGCCGGGGAGCAAGCTTCGCAAGAGCCGAAGCATCGCTGGCGGGGAACAACAAAAAGGGGAAGACACAAGATATGAGCACGATAAGCACGGCCCTCGAGCAGCCTGTCGAAAGCAAGCTGCTCAGGCATATCGACTGGCGCGGCGCCTTCTGGGTGGCAAGCGGCGTTCCAGCGCTGGTCCTGTTCTCGATCGGCGGCATTGCCGGCACGACCGGAACACTGGCCTTCCTGATCTGGACGGTGTCCATGATCATGGGTTTCCTGCAATCCTTCACCTATGCCGAAATCGCCGGCCTGTTCCCGAACAAGTCCGGCGGTGCCTCGATCTATGGCGCCACGGCATGGCTGCGCTATTCCAAGTTCATCGCGCCGCTATCGGTGTGGTGCAACTGGTTCGCCTGGTCGCCGGTGCTGTCGCTCGGCTGCTCGATCGCCGCCGCCTACATCCTCAACGCACTGGCGCCGATCCCGGCCTTCACCGAGACGTCGCCGGAAGTCGTCGCCTACATCGCCGCGCATGCCGGAACGGCGCCTGCCGACGCCATCGCCGCGGTGGCGGCTGCCGCCACGCCCGCGATCCGCACCTGGTCGCTGTTCAGCCATACGCTGGGTCCAGTGTCCTTCACCTTCAACGCCACCTTCTTCATCGGCGCGGTGCTGATGCTGATCATCTTCGCGATCCAGCATCGCGGCATCCTCGGCACGGCCAATGTGCAGAAATATATCGGCCTTCTGGTCATCATCCCGATGCTGATCGTCGGCGTCGTGCCGATCTTCACCGGCCAGATCGACTGGGCGAATTTCTCGCCGCTGGTGCCGTTGGCGACCGCCTACGCGCCCGACCCGGGTTCATGGAACATCGCCGGCTGGACGCTGGTGCTGGGCGGCATGTTCATCGCGGCATGGTCGACATACGGCTTCGAGACGGCCGTCTGCTACACGTCGGAGTTCAAGAACCCCGGCACCGACACGTTCAAGGCGATCTTCTATTCCGGCCTGCTCTGCATGCTGCTGTTCATCCTGGTGCCGTTCACCTTCCAGGGCGTGCTCGGCCTGAACGGCATGCTGGCGACACCGATCGTCGACGGCTCGGGCGTCGCCGACGCGCTGGCCGGCATGGTCGGCGGCGGCAAGCTGATCCACAGCCTGCTGGTCATGCTGATGATCCTGGCCCTGGTGCTCTGCATCATGACGGCGATGGCCGGTTCCTCGCGCACGCTCTACCAGGGTTCGGTCGATGGCTGGCTGCCGCGCTATCTCAGCCACGTCAACGAGCATGGCGCGCCGACGCGGGCGATGTGGACCGACCTCTGCTTCAACCTGATCGTGCTGGCGATCGCCTCTGCAGACGCGACGAGCTTCTTCTTCATCCTCGCCGTGTCGAATTGCGGCTACATCATCTTCAACTTCCTCAACCTCAATGCCGGCTGGATCCATCGCATCGACAACGGCCATATCAACCGTCCCTGGAAGGCGCCGACCTGGCTGCTCGGCATCGGCGCGATCTTCGCCTATGTGAACGCCATCTTCATGGGCGCCGGCGCCAAGGTGTGGAACCCGATGGCGCTGTGGGCCGGCCTGATCACCGCTGCCTTGATCATTCCGGTGTTCTGCTTCCGCCACTACATCCAGGACAAGGGCAAGTTCCCCGAACATATGCTGGCAGACCTCGGCATGGCGGGGGCCGACCTCTCGGTCAAGAAGGCGGGCATGCTGCCTTACCTGACGCTGATCGCCGGCGTGGCGGTGATGCTGATCGCCAACTGGGTGTTCGTCATCTGACACGGCAGCCTGAAGACAGACGGGCGCGCCTCGGCGCGCCCGTTCTTTTTTTGCCGATCGCCTCGATCTCGGCATCAAACCGGCCTTTCGGACCGCCTCGCTTGCAAAGAGCCGATCTTCTGGACGCTTCGGGCCGAGATTCTCGCGCAGCGTCGAACCTTCATCCGCGTTGCTGAAAAGCAATTCTGTTTTGCCGAAATCTTGCCCCAGCCCCCGCGGACCTTTGATGCAGATCATCCGCCACCGGCTTTCACCGATGGCGGATGATGCAGGTTGCCACGTCTATTTCTATTCCGCAGCCAAGGCCAGCTGCGGTCTTTCGATGCCTTCGACCTTCTCCGGCTCGGGTGCCTGCTCGTCGGCCTTGGCCTTCTTCGGCGCGCGTCCGAAGAACAGGGCGTAGCCGGCCGGCAGCACCAGGATGGTGAGCACGGTGGCAACGAGGATACCGCCCATCATGGCGTAGGCCAGCGGCCCCCAGAAGACGCCGCGCGAGATCGGGATCAGCGCCAGGACGGCGGTCAGCGCGGTCAGCATGATCGGCCGGAAGCGGCGCACGGCTGCACCCACGATCGCTTCCGATCGCTCCATGCCGGCGGCGATATCCTGGTCTATCTGGTCGACCAGGATGATCGAGTTGCGCATGATGATGCCGAGCAGCGCGATGACGCCGAGGATGGCGACGAAGCCGAACGGCGCGCCGCTGATCAGCAGCGCCGCGGCGGCGCCGATGATGCCGAGCGGACCGGTGGCCAGCACCAGCATCGACTTACCGAAATGCTGCAGCTGGACCATCAGGAGCACGACGATGACGGCGAGCATGATCGGCGCCTTGGCGGCGATCGAGGCCTGGCTTTCGGCCGAGTCCTCGGCACCGCCCTGGATCTCGACCTTGTAGCCGGGAGCGAGGCCGGCGCGCAGGTCCTTCATGTCGTTGTACATCTTGGTGACGACGTCGTTCGACTGCACCCCATCCGGCAGCGTGGCGCGCACGCTGATCGTCGGCAGGCGATCGCGCCGCCATTCGACGCCCTGCTCCATCACCGGCACGACCTTGGCCACTTGCGAGAGCGGCACCGAGCCGCCGAAGTCGGTCGGGATATAGACCGAGTCGACTGAAGAGAGCAGGTGACGGGTCGCCTCCGGCTCGCGGGCGACGATCGAGACCGTCTCCTCGCCGTCGCGGAAGTCGTCAAGCGGCGCGCCGGACATGGTGGCCTGCAGCATCTGGCGGATGCGCTGCGAGGTGACGCCAAGCGCCCGGGCTCGATCCTGGTCGATCACCAGCTTCATCGCCGGCACCGGTTCCAGCCAGTCGTCATGGATGGCGCCGAGCAGCGGATTGGCCTGGAATCTCGCCTTCACCTCGTCGGCGATACGGCGCACCTCCTTGCGGTCCGGGCCCATGACGCGCATCTGCACCGGCCAGCCGGTCGGCGGACCGAGGAAGAGGCGGTCGACCTTGCCACGGATCGAGGGGAAGTCCTGCGCCAGGATCTTGCGCATCTTGACGATCAGCCGCTCGCGCGCCGGCTCGTCCTTGGCCATGACCAGCAGCTGGGCGAAATTCGGGTTACGGAGCTGCTGGTCGAGCGGCAGGAAGAAGCGCGGCGCGCCTTCGCCGATATAGGTGGCGATGAAGCGCTTGTCCGGATCGCCCGCCATCTTGCCCTCAAACGACCTGGCCTGGTTTTCGACATCCTTGATCGAGGTGCCTTCCGGCAGCCACAGGTCGACCAGGATTTCCGGGCGCGAGGATTGCGGGAAGAAGTTCTGCGGGATGAACTGGAAGGCCCACAGGCTGGTGGCGAAGGTAACCAGCGTCATCACCAGAACGATGATGCGGTGGCGCACGGCCCAGGTGACCGTGGCGCGCAGCCGGCGATAGAAGCCGGTGTCGAACACGTCGTGATGGGTGCCGGCATGCTTGCGCTGCTTGAGGATCATGTAGCCCAGCCACGGCGTGAAATAGACCGCGACGAACCACGACACGACCAGCGCGATGCCGACGACGTAGAACAGCGTGCGCACATATTCGCCGGCGGTGGAGGCGGCGAAGCCGACCGGGATGAAGCCGGCCGTGGTGATCAGCGTGCCGGTCAGCATCGGGAAGGCGGTCGAGGTGTAGGCGAAGCTCGCTGCCTCGATCTTGACCAGCCCCTCCTCCAGCTTTCGCTCCATCATCTCGACGACGATCATGGCGTCGTCGACCAAAAGACCGAGAGCAATGATGAGCGCGCCGAGCGAGATGCGCTGCAGGTCGATGCCGATCTCGTACATGATGGCGAAGGTGGCGGCCAAGACGAGCGGGATGGCGATGGCGATCACCAGGCCCGAGCGCCAACCGATCGACAGCAGCGAGACTGCAAGCACGATCAGCAGCGCCTCGCCGAGCGCCTCCATGAACTCGCTCACCGCGTCCTTGACGACCTGGGGCTGGTCGGAGATCTGATCGACCGACACGCCGTACGGCAGCCCTGCCTCAAAGCGCTGATAGGTCGCCTCGACATCCGTGCCGACGTCCCTGACATTAAAACCCTTGGCCATGACGACGCCGAGCTGGACGCTCTGATGGCCGTTGAAGAGGTATTTGTTGTCGTAAGGATCCTGGAGGCCGGAAGAGACCGTGGCGATGTCGCCGAGGCGCGTCACCTGGTTGCCGGAGCGCAGCCTCAGCTCGCGGATATCCGCGGCCTTGGTGACGTCGCCCTCGACCGAGATGCGCACCGAGCGCAGGCCGGTGTCGACCGAGCCCGCCGGATCCACGGCATTCTGCCCTTTCACGGCGTTCTGCAGGTCAAGGATGGTCAGGCCGCGCTCGGCCAGCGCCTTGGACGAGACGTCGATATAGATCTTCTCCGGCTGGTCGCCGATGATGACGGCCTTCTCGACGCCCGGCGTCGTCAACAGCATGTCGCGCGCCTGGATGGCGAACTTCTTCAGCTCCGGATAGGTGAAGCCGTCGCCGCTGATCGAATGCAGCGTGATGAAGGTGTCGCCGAACTCGTCGTTGAAATAGGGGCCGAGCAGGCCCTGGGGCAATTCATTGGAGATGTCGCCGACCTTCTTGCGCACCTGGTAGAAGGCGTCCTTCACTTCATCGGTGTTGGTGTCGCCCTTGACCTGCAAGGTGATGATGGCGCTGCCGGCGCGGGTGTAGGAACGGACGAAATCGAGATGCGGCGTTTCCTGCAGCTTGCGCTCGATCTTGTTGACGACCTGATCCTCCATGTCCTGGATCGAGGCGCCGGGCCAGATCGCCTGCACCACCATGACGCGGAAGGTGAAGTCGGGGTCTTCCTTCTGGCCCATGCGCATCAGGCCGAGCGCGCCGGCAAGGATGATCAGCCCGAACAGGAATCGCGCGATGCTTGGATGTCCGATCGCCCAACGCGAAAGATTGAAGGGCCGCTTTTCAGTGCTGCTGTCGCTGGTGGTCATGGCATACTTCCAGTCCAATTGATCGGCAAGGCACGCTCGCTCGGCATGCCGCTTCCAGTTCGGTGGGCTTCCGGGCGGCGAGACCCCTCAAGCGGAGAGAGACTCGCAAATCGCGCTTGACGCGGCACTGCTGCGGGGGAGCCAACATGCCGGCATCTCACGATCGGGGCGTTCGCCGCCCGGAACCCATGCTTTCCCCGGCTCGCGGCGCAGGCAGCGAGAGCGGGAAAGGCGTTCGTTACGCCTGACTTCAGGTTTTAGTTCGATGCATGTCGTTGTCCCAAAACCGCTTCGCACTTTTGGGCGACAAGCATCAGTGCAGGCTGCTGGTGGTCGCGACGTCGTCCTCCGCCGAGGCGGATTGCTGAGCGTCGCTTGCAAGCTTGACCTTCAGGTTCTCGGTCATGAACTGTGTGCCGGCCGCCACCACGACGTCGCCCTGTTTAAGGCCGTCCGCCACGGCGACACCGTCGGCAGTGAAATTGGCGACTTTGATCGGGCGCGGATGGACTGTGTCGGAGGCGCGGTCGACCGTCCAGACGATCTGCTTGCCATCCTTCTCGGTCATCGCGGTCAGCGGGATCGACACGAGCTGCGCCTTGCTGCCGACGGTTGCCTCGACATTGGCCGTCATGCCGAGCAGCACGCGCGGATCGTTGGGCAGCGAAACCCGGACAGCGAAGGTACGCGACTGCGGATCGGCGCTTCCGGCGACCTCGCGGACCTTGCCGTCAAGCGTCAGCCCTTCGTCCGACCAGAAGCTCGCCTTGACTTCCTTGCCGGGCTTGAACCCTGCAATATCCATCTCCGGCACCGCGATCGAAACTTCCTTCTCGCCGTCCACCGCGACCGTCATGACCGGCGTGCCGGCGCCGACCACCTGGCCGACATCGGCGGAGATGGCGGTGACGATGCCGGCCTGGCTGGCCTTGAGATCGGTGTAATGGACCTGGTTCTGCGCCTGGGCCAGCGTCGAGCGGGCGGCATCGCGCGTCGCCACAGCCTGGTCGTAGGCCAGCCGCGCCTGATCGAGCTGCGACTTCGGCGCGAAGTTCTTGGCATAGAGCTGCTCGGCGCGCTTTCTGGCGAGATCGACGGTCTCGACCTGGCGTTCGGCGGCGTCGAGGCTGGCCTGCGCGCTCTTCACCGACAGCTCGTAGTCAGACGGGTCGACGCGGGCGAGCACGTCGCCTTCATTCACATGCTGGCCGATATCGACCAGACGCTCGGTAACCTTGCCGGCGATGCGGAAGCCGAGATTCATCTCGGTGCGGGCGCGCACCGAACCGGAGTAGTCGAGCTGGCGAGTGGTCCGCGCCTCGCCGATCTCGACCACCTTGACCGGCCGGACGACTTCCTGAACGACCTCGGCCTTTTCCTGGCTGCAGCCGGCAAGGGCAAGCGCGGCGACGACGATGCCGATGGCGGGGAGGCCGGCGGCCGGCAGCCTGCGGAGGATGGAACTGGGCAAAGACACTTTAGCACTCCCGAACTGGAGATGATCTGTCGACCGCACGCGGCGGACGGCTTCTATTTCAAGGCTCTGATGGCGTAGTCGATAAGTTCGTCGGGCATTGCCCGGTTGGTCTTGGCAAGGCACTGCGCCACCATCTGCGGGTGGCACAGAATGACGGTGGCGGCGCCGAAGCAGCGCGCGGCGGTTTCAGGATCCTGCTGCCTGAACTCGCCTGCCTCGATGCCCTCGCGGATCACCTCGGCGAACAGGTCGTGGATACTGTTGACGTGCTTGTCGATGACGGACCAGTCGCGCTCCAGCGCGACGATGACCATCTCATGCACCTTCTGCTCGTCCAGCATGGTCTCGAGCGTCATCTTGTACTGGGCATGAATATAGCGGCTCAGTCGCTCCTCGGCGCTGATCGGGAGGTGCATGATCTCGTAGGCCATGTTGTAGCTGGCGCCGAGCATGCGGCCGCAGACGGCCTGGTGGATTTCGACCTTGGAGGCAAAGAAGCGGTAGATGTTGGCGGGCGACATGCCGAGCTCGCGAGCGATGTCGGCAACATTGGTCTTGCCGTAGCCATAGTGGCGGAACAGGCGCTCGGCGCAGTCGAGAATGCGGGTCACATTCTCCTGTCTGGCGGGGTCTGCCACGATGTTGGCGGCTTCTGACATAGCGCTTTCGTTTTGATGAGTGACGAATTTCAATTTTCATCAGTCGTAAAACGAAAGCGGCGAGGAGTCAACGCGAAATCGACGTACGCGTATAATTTGGTGACAGGTGGTGACAGGAACAAGCATGCGATGAGCGATGTTGGCGGTTGCATACTGCGGCTGTGACGTCGTCATCCACGGGCGGAGCAAGGAGCGAAGCGACGCGCGCAGACCCGAGGATCCATTCCGCGGCATTTGCCGAAGAACGAAGCCGGCTCAACAAGTTACGCTGATATCCGCCTAACATTCGCTGACGGCTATTGTCGACCCGTTGGAGCACGGCCGCATGGTCACGGAATGGATCCTAGGGTTTCCGCGACGTCGCTTCGCGACTGCTCCACCCTAGGATGACGACCTCACTGGTGCCGGCGAAAATTGTCGGAGTCCTGGGGGCTGCGCTCACACCCCCTTCGCCATCTCCCGTAGCCGGAACTTCTGGATCTTCCCCGTCGACGTCTTCGGGATTTCGGCAAACACCACCGCCTTCGGCACCTTGAAGCGCGCCAGCAGCCCTCGGCAGTGCTCGATGATCTCGGCCTCGGTCGCGCTCTTGCCGGGCTTCAGCTCGACATAGGCGACCGGGACCTCGCCCCATTTGTCGTCCGCGCGGGCAACCACACCGCACGAGGCAACCGACGGATGCCTGTAGAGAGCGTCCTCGACCTCGATGGACGAGATGTTCTCGCCGCCCGAGATGATGATGTCCTTCGAGCGGTCCTTCAACTGGATATAGCCGTCCGGATGCATGACGCCGAGGTCGCCGGAATGGAACCAGCCGCCGGCGAAGGCCTCGTCGGTCGCCTTGCGGTTCTTCAGATAGCCCTTCATGACGATGTTGCCGCGGAACATGACCTCGCCGATGGTCCCGCCGTCGGCCGGCGTCTCCATCATCGTACTGGGATCCATCACCGCAAGACCTTCGAGCGCGGCATAGCGCACGCCCTGGCGCGCTTTCTTCTGCGTCCTCGGTCCCTTCTCCAGCGCGTCCCACTCATAGTGCCATTCGTTGACGACGGCCGGCCCGTAGGTTTCGGTCAACCCATAGAGATGGGTGACGGCAAAGCCGGCATCGGCCATGCCGGACAGCACGGCCTCCGGCGGGGGCGCTGCGGCGGTGTTGAAGGTCACGGTCTGCGCGAACTGCCGCTTGTCCTCGTCCTTGGCATTGATCAGCACCGACATGACGATCGGCGCGCCGCACAGATGCGTGACGCCGTGGTCGGCGATGGCGTCGTATATCGGCTTCGCCCGCACCCAGCGCAGGCAGACATGGGTGCCGGCCTGCACGGCCAAAGTCCAGGGAAAGCACCAGCCGTTGCAATGGAACATCGGCAGCGTCCACAGATAGACTGCGTGCTTGGCCATGCCGGCATGGATGGTGTTGGTATAGGCCATAAGCGCCGCGCCGCGATGGTGATAGACGACGCCCTTCGGATTGCCCGTGGTGCCGGAGGTGTAGTTGAGCGAGATGGCGTCCCACTCGTCATCGGGCATCGACCAGGCGAAAGCCTCGTCGCCGGCGGCGACGAACTCCTCGTAATCAGCTGAGCCGATCCGTTCGCCCTTCGGATAGGGCGCGTCGGCGGCATAGTCCGGATCGTCATAGTCGATGACCAACGGCTTCACCTTGGCCAAGGCCAGCGCTTCCTTGACGACGCCCGAGAACTCGCAGTCGACGATCAGCACCTTGCTGTCGGCATGGTCGAGCTGGAACGCGATGACGGCGGCATCGAGGCGGGTGTTCAGCGAATGCAGAACCGCCTTGGTCATCGGCGCGCCGAAATGCGCTTCCAGCATCGGCGGCGTGTTGGACAGCATCACTGTCACCGTATCGCCTTTGCCGATGCCGTGCTTCGCGAGCGCCGAGGCAAGCTTCAGCGAGCGACGCCAGAAATCCCGGTAGGTGATGCGCTGGCGGCCATGGATGATGGCGACATGGTCGGGATAGGTCTTGGCCGCGCGCTCGAGATAGGTGAGCGGCGTCAGCGGCTGGTGATTGGCGGCGTTCCTGTCGAGATCCTGTTCGTAGGGATTGGCCATCCCATTCTCCCCGATGATCTTTTCGAACTTTCTAACCTTAGGGCCGCCGTCACGCTATCCCCCCTTCGTGGCTGAAAATGCTATGCTGCGCCGGCTTGGTGGAATGGCGATCCGGATTGCGCCGCACCGCTAGGCGATCGCCGCTCACGCATGCAAATTTGACTTTTGTCGAGAGCCGTGACTAATGTCAGCCGAGGAGGCGGCATGGCGATCAGACCGGCAGAACAGCTCATCCACAAGGCCGCCTGGCTTTACTATGCGCATGGCCTGCGTCAGGACGAAGTGGCGAGCCAGCTCAACATTTCTCGCGCCTCGGTCGCCATGTATCTGCGCAAGGCGCGCGAGACCGGCATCGTCAACATCTCGACCTCGACCCAGCTCTTCACCGACGACGTCATGGCGCGCAAGGTTGAAGACGCCTTCGGGCTCGACGCCGTCTGGATCGCGCCGGAAAATGCTTACCTTGCCGATCCCTCGACCGATATCGCCGTGTTGGCGGCGAGCGTCTTTCTCGAGCTGGTGAAAAAAGGCGACCGCATTGGCGTCGCCTGGGGCCGCACCGTCTACACCATCGCCGACATCATGTCCTATGCCGACCTGCAGGACGTCACCGTCGTGCAGCTCTGCGGCAACCTCGGCGCGCCCTATTCCTACCGGCCCGACCAGTGCACGATGGAGATCGCGCGACGGCTGAATGCCAAGGGCCTCAACTTCTACGCCCCGCTGGTTCTGTCGACGGAAGGCCTGGCGCAAGGTTTGCGCGCCGAGCCGGTGATCCGCGACCAGCTGGCCGGCATCGCCGATTGCGATCTGGCGCTTTATTCGGTGGGCGCGGTCGACGCCGACAGCCATCTGGTGAAATGCGGCGCGCTGTCGCCGGCCGAGATGGAAGCGTTGCGCAGCCAAGGTGCCGCCGGCGTCATCGCCGGGCAGATCATCGACACCAGGGGCGAAGTGCTCGACTGCAGCTACAACAGGCGCGTCATTTCCGCCGAGCTCGCCTCGCTACGCGCCATCGAGAAGCGACTGATGGTGGTGCAGGAAGACACCAAGTTCGAGCCGCTGCTTGCGGCCATCGCCGGCGGGCTGTGCACGCATCTGGTGGTCGGCGCGCATATGGCCGAGCGCCTGCTCCAGCACGCCGGCGCGGCAACGAAAAAGGCCTCGTAGAAAACCACCTTCGCCGCTTCTGTCATCACGACGTCGCGGCCTTCTGTTCATGAGCAAGAAAAGACGGAATCGGACGGATCGACATGCAGAACCTTTGGAATGACGCCGACGCGGAAAAGATGGTTGCCGACTATGCCAGGAAGGGCGTCGGCCGCGACCTTGCGCTGCGCGTCTACACGACCCGACTGCTCGGCGGCGAGCCGCGCCTGGTGCTGCATGGCGGCGGCAACACCTCGTGCAAGACCAAAGCCACCGATCTGGTCGGCGACGAATGGGACGTGCTCTGCGTCAAGGGCAGCGGCTGGGACATGGCCGTCATCGAGCCGCAGGGCCTGCCAGCGGTGAAGATGGGCGCGCTGCTCAAGGCGCGCTCTCTGGACAAGCTCTCCGACGAGGACATGGTGGCCCTGCAGCGCTCCAACCTCATAGATCCGTCCTCGCCCAACCCGTCGGTCGAAACGCTGCTGCATGCCTTCCTGCCGCACAAGTTCGTCGACCACACGCATTCGACGGCGATCCTCGCCATCGTCGACCAGGAAGACAGCAAGCCGCTGATCAAGACCGTGTTCGGCGACAAGATGGGTTACGTGCCCTACATCAAGCCGGGCTTCGACCTCGCCAAGGCCGCGGCGGAAGTCTTCGACGCCGACCACAAAGTCGAGGGCCTCATCCTCGACAAGCACGGCATCTTCACCTTCGGCGACGATGCCAAGCAGGCCTATGACCGCATGATCCACTATGTGACCATGGCCGAGGACTATGTCGCCAGGAACGGCAAGCCGCAGCCGGCCAAGGCAGCGCTGCCGGCGAAGCTTGCCAAGCCCAGCGACATCGCGCCGACATTGCGCGGTGCCGTTGCCGTGGCGCGCGGCGAAGGCCGCTTCGACCGCATGATCAGCGACTTCCGCACCTCGGACGCGATCGTCGACTTCATCAACACCGCCAAGATCGCCGAGCTGGCCGGGCGCGGGGTGTCGACGCCGGACCTGTCGATCCGCATCAAGACCGGGCCGATGGCGGTACCGGCGCCCGACGTGGACAAGCCCGGCGACTATAAGGCTGCCATCCGCAGCCATGTCGATGCCTTCGTCAAGGACTACACCGCCTATTTCGAGACCAATGACGCGCTGGACGACGTCAAGCGCACCATGCTCGACCCGATGCCGCGCCTGACTCTGGTGCCGGGCCTCGGCATGTTCGGCCATGGCCGCACGCTGAAGGACGCCAAGATCGCGTCGGATGTCGGCGAGATGTGGATCGAGGCGGTGCGTGGCGCGGAAGCCATCGGCAATTTCCATCCGCTCTCCAAGGCCGACCTCTTCCCGCTCGAATACTGGTCGCTCGAGCAGGCCAAGCTCGCTTCGAACAAGCCGAAGCCGCTGACCGGCCAGGTGGTGCTGATCACCGGCGGCGCCGGCGCCATCGGCGCCGCGACGGCAAAGCTGTTCGCGGCCAATGGCGCGCATGCTGTGATTGTCGACCTCGATCCCGCCAAGGCCGCGGAAGCGGCGGAGGCGGCCGGCAACAACTCGATCGGCGTCGGCGCCGACATCACCAAGCCTGACGAGATGCGCGCCGCCTTCGACAAGGCGGTCGCCATCTATGGCGGCGTCGATATCCTGGTCTCGAATGCGGGTGCAGCCTGGGAAGGCCGCATCGGCGAATTGGACGATGCCACGCTGCGCAAGAGCTTCGAACTCAATTTCTTCGCCCACCAGTCAGCGGCGCAGAACGCGGTGCGCATCATGCTGGAACAAGGCACCGGCGGCGTGCTCCTCTTCAACACCTCCAAGCAGGCGATCAATCCCGGCCCGAAATTCGGCGCATATGGCATCCCGAAAGCCGCGACATTGTTCCTGTCGCGGCAATATGCGCTTGACTACGGCGCGTATGGCATCCGTTCCAATGCGGTCAATGCCGATCGCATCCGCTCGGGTCTCTTGACCGACGCGATGATCGCCAGCCGTTCCGGCGCGCGCGGCGTGTCGGAAAAGGAATACATGTCCGGCAATCTGCTCGGGCAGGAAGTGACGGCCGACGACGTCGCCCAGGCTTTCCTGCATCAGGCGCTGGCCGAGCGCACCACGGCGAATGTGACGACGGTGGACGGCGGCAACATCGCGGCAGCCCTGCGCTAATGCCAGTCCTGTAAAACAGCAGGCTTGCGGGAATGCCCCTTTGTAGCTACATTGTAGCTAAAAAGGAGTCGAATATGGCAACAGATACGGTAGTCCGCGCTCGGATCGATAGCGCAACCAAGGATCAGGCCATGGAAGCCTTGGCGGCTATGGGCCTGTCGGTTTCCGACGCTATTCGCATACTGCTGGTCCGTGTCGCCGCCGACAAGGAATTTCCCTTTCCGGTGAAAGTCCCGAACGCAACCACACGAAAGGCGATGGCCGAATTGGAGAAGGGTAAGGGCAAGCGTTTCGCCTCGGCCGACGAGTTGTTCAAGGATCTGGAAATCTGACATGTTGATCCCCGTTCGCTCCGGGCAATTTCGCCGGGATGTGAAGCGTATGGAGAAGCGTGGCAAAGACCTTGGCAAATTGCGTGAGATATTGGGTCTGTTGATCGGCGAACATGAACTGCCGCCGATTTACAAGGACCACCCGCTGAAAGGCGAATGGAAAGGCTATCGCGACGCTCACATCGAACCGGATTGGCTTTTGATCTACCGCGTTGCCAATGACGAACTGCAGCTTGCACGAACCGGTTCTCATTCGGACCTTTTCAACGAGTGAGGGCCGCGACTGACGGTGGCAACATCGCGGCCGCGCTGCGCTGACCAGGCAATGGCACCCACTCCTGGAGCGGTTCGTCATTCTACGAAAACGAAGACGTCCCCGTGTTGACGCGGTTCCGGACTGAAGGCCTCTCAGGCTTCTGCTGAAGAACTGCTGGACCCCGTCAAAATCCACTCCAATCCTTCGCGTAATGCTCAGCCAGTTCAAGGGGCGCCTGGTGTTTCGCATGCGGGGCTCCAACCTTGATCACTGGTGGAGTTCCAGATGGCGGCAAAAAGACTTCGTATCGGCGTGCTCTTCGGCGGGCGCTCCGCCGAGCATGAGGTATCGCTGCTTTCGGCAACCAACGTCATGGCTGCCTTGGAGCTGGCGAAATACGACGCCGTGCCGATCTTCGTCACCCGCGAAGGGCAATGGCTGCTGAGCGGCTTCGAGGATGGCGCGCTGGCGGCGCCGTCGGCCGGCACTCAGCTCTGCCTGGTGCCGGGCGGCCATGGACGGATGCTGGCGATCTCCGCCGGCGGCGTGCCCCACGACCTGCCCGCCATCGATATCCTGTTTCCGGTGCTGCACGGCCTGCATGGCGAGGACGGCGCGGTGCAGGGCCTGGCCGAGGTGGCGCGCGTGCCGCTCGCCGGCTGCGGCATCCTCGGCTCCGCGACGGCACTCGACAAGGATATCGCCAAGCGGCTGCTGAAAGCGGCCGGACTGCCTGTCGCGCGCTCGGTGACGATCGGTGAAGGTGCCGCGCCTTCGCTCGCCGAACTGGAGGACCAACTCGGCCTGCCGCTGTTCATCAAGCCGGCGCGGCAGGGGTCGTCGGTCGGCGTCGCGAAGGTCAATGCCAGCCAGGAATTCGATCGGGCGCTCGAGGAAGCCTTCCGGCACGACCGCAAGCTGCTGGCAGAAGAATTCGTCCGTGGCCGCGAGATCGAATACAGCGTGCTGGAGAGCCCCGCGGGCGAACTCTTCGTCTCGCGACCCGGCGAGATCGTGCCTGCGGAGAGCCACGGTTTCTACAACTATAACGCCAAATATGTCGACGAGAATGGCGCGGCCTTGATCGTGCCGGCCGACCTTTCACCGGAGGTCGAGGATGCCATGCGCGATGCGGCTGCAAGAGCGTTCAGGGCGCTCGGTTGCGACGGCATGGCCCGCGTCGACTTCTTCCTGATGCCGGACATGCATTTCCTGATCAACGAGCTCAACACCATTCCTGGCTTTACCAACATCAGCATGTACGCCAAGGCGATGGCGGCGAGCGGCGTCAGCTATCCGGAGGTCATCGACCGCCTGGTGGCGCATGGGTTGGCGCGCGCCGGCCGGTGAAAAAGACCTGAGGAATTGGACGCGAGTTGCCGTTTGTCTTGGCGCAGGATCTCCGCCCATTTTCGTGAAATCGGCGCAAACGCCGGGAATTGGTTGAAGCCGCCCCAACCTCGTCATTCTATGGCGGAGCAAGGAGCGAAGCGACGCGGCGAAGACCATATTCCATTCCGCGACTTGAAAGCGCCGCCACGGTGCAGAATTCTGCTCCGTTGCACGCCTTGGCGAAAGTAACGGAATGGATTCCAGGGTCTGCGCGACGGAGCTTCGCTCCTGCTCCGCCCTGGAATGACGACCGCGATGGGCGTTTCGGCCAATCTCCAACGCATGCCACCTGACAACGCAAACAGAGCCGACGGGTCAAAATCCTGCGCTGGGGCGACTAGGCCGTCATCGTGGCCACATCACTCCGGCAGGCCGGCTTTGCGGAAGCCGTCGACGAAATGCTCAAGCATCGCGTCGTCGCGGAACGGCTCCGTCTCGACCCAGCGCTGCGTGGAGAAATGCGGATTGCCGACGAGGAACAGCGCGACCTCGGTGCGCGCCTCGTCGAGACGGCCGAGCTGCGCCAGGCTTGCCGCCAGAAAGCGGCGCGAGCTTGTGCGGTAGGTCTCGTCCCGACGCAGCGTCTCGACGGCCGCTTCGTAGTCACGGGCCGCATACTGTGCCTGGCCGAGCGTCAGATAATACCAGCTCGGCGGAAAGGGGTTGAGCCGGAAGGCCTTGCGGATGTGCTCCAGGCCCTCGCCTATCCGCCCGCCCAGCACGTCGATGTCGGACAATGTAGCCCAGATATCGGCCTCGTTCGGATCGAGCTCGATCGCCTTGGCGAATTCCGCCTCGGACCGTTCGAAATCGCGTTCATAGGCGAGAAGGTTCGCCAGAACCCAGCGGCAACCGGCATCGTTGGGATCGATCGCCACGGCCTTGCGCGCCAGTTCCAGGGCCGTGCTGCGGGCGGGCTCGAACGGCTCGCCCCAATGCACCCAGCCCATCCAATGGTTCATGGCCAGCCAGCGATAGGCCTCGGCATAGTCCGGGTCGAGCGAGATCGCGCGCGTCAGCATCAGATGCGCTTCGCGCGCCATTTGCGGCGACTCGTCGAACAGTTTTCGCGCCCGCACGACGAGATCATAGGCTTCGAGGCTCTTCGGCCGGTTGCGCTCCGGCAATGCGCGCAGCCGCCCGAGCAGCGCTTCCACAATCTTGCCTGTCGCCTCGTCCTGAACGGCGAAGATGTCCTCAAGGCCGCGATCGAAGCGCTCGGCCCAGAGATGCTCGCCGCTCAGCGCGTCGATCAGCTGCGCGTTGATGCGCACCCGCCTCGCGGCGCGCCTGGCACTGCCCTCCAGCAGGTAGCGCACGCCAAGCTCCCCGGCGATGGCCCGCACATCCATGGCTTTGCCCTTGTAGGCAAAGACCGAGTTGCGCGCGATGACGAAGAGGCCCGGGATCCGGGAGAGATCGGTGATCAGGTCTTCGGTCAGGCTGTCTGCGAAAGAATCCTGCTCGAGATCGCTGCTCAGATTGACGAATGGCAGCACAGCGATCGACGGCTTGTCGGGCAGCGGCAAGGGTTTGCGTGTGGCGTCGGGCCGTTCGACGGTACCTGTGAAGCGGTAGCCGACACGCGGCACCGTCGCGATCCACTCGCCGCCACCGGCCGCCGGGCCAAGCAGCTTCCTGAGCTGCGCGATCTGGACGGTGAGATTGCCTTCCTCGACGGCGGTGCCCGGCCAGGCCGCATCCATCAGCTCGGCCTTGGCCAGGATTTCGCCCGGACGTGCGACGAGCGCCTCCAGCAGCTTCAGCCCGCGATGGCCGGCTGCGACGGGAACATCGCCCCGGAGCAGCGTTCCCGCGCCCGGATCAAGCACGAACGGTCCGAAAGCGAAGCGCGATCCCTGCATGCGGCGATCTATAGAGCAATTCCAGGAAAAGTGTGAAGCGGTTTTCCGTCCGGAATTGCGTAAAAACAAGGGGATAGAGCGTCTCACCGTTTCCGTGAAACGGTGAGACGCTCCAGCCGATTTGGAAGTTTTGAGAACTATTTGGGACGGCTTAATTACGCCGCCGGCCGCCTGCGGCACACTGCAATCTCAATCAGGTCGAGGGTTCAAAACCCTCATTCGATGGAGGTTGCCATGAACGATAGCTTCACGCCCTCTACGTGTCTGGCGGCGGCACCGGCAACGCGCTCAAGGCGCGGGCGCTTTAGCCTGGCGGCCTTGCGCAGCCTTATCGCCGAGCGGCGCAAGCAGGCCTATTTCCGCTTCGAGCTCAAGCGCATGGCGACGGACAATCCGCATCTGATCGACGATATCGGGCTGACGAGAAAAGAGCTCGAGGCGGAGATCGCCAAGCTGCCCTTCTGGCAGCGATAGACCGCCTCGGACCGGCTGAAAAACAGAGAGCGGCTCGTTGGACCGCTCTCTTCATTTGCGACCGTCCGAACTTTACTTAGCGTTCGGGTTCGGCATCCAGGCAGGCATCGCGACATCGGCATGGGCGAACTGCGGCAGCTTGGCCGACAGGTCCTCCATGTTCTTGATGTCCTTGTCGATCAGCTCCTTTTGGGTGATCAGCGTCGGCGGCACGATGACGTTGTGGCCGGGATCCTCGCCGGCGAGCAATTGCGCCAGCGCTCGCACCGAGACCTGGCCGACGACGGCCGGGTTGGTGGCGGCGGTCGCCGCCCAGGCGCTGTCCGGCTCGCGCATGGCGGCGATGTCCGAGGTCGAGATGTCGGCCGAATAGATCTTGATGCCCTTGTTCAGCCCCGCCTCGTCGACGGCGATCTTCACGCCCTTGGCGAACTCGTCATAGGGCGCGAACATCACCTTGATGTCGGGATGCGCCTGCAGCACCGAGCGCGCCTGGTTGGCGACGGAGTTGGCGATCGGGTTGTCGAGCGTGCCGAACATGGCGACCTCGCTGATGCCCGAGTACTTCTTCTTCACGTCGACCCAGGTCTCGTTGCGTCGGTCGAGCGGGGCGATGCCGGCGACATAGACATAGCCGGCCTTCCAGCTCTCGCCATTGTCCTTGACGGCCTGCTCGAGCGCGAGCTTCGCCAGGTCGCGGTCGGACTGCTCGACCTGCGGGATCTTCGGGTTCTCGACATTAACGTCGAAGGCGACGACCTTGATGCCGGCGTCAACAGCGCGCTGGGCGGCGTCCTTCATCGATTCCGTCAGGCCATGCTGGATGATGATGCCCTGCACCCCGAGCGCGATCGCCTGATCGACCATGTCGGCCTGGAGCGCTGCGTCCTGGCGGCTGTCCAGCACGCGCAGATCAACGCCGAGCGCCTTGGCCTGCGCCTCGACGCCGGAGAGATAGGCCTGGAAGAAGTCGCCGGTCGACAGATAGCGCACCAGCGCGATCTTGACGCCCGGCTTGTCGAACGGCGCCGGACGGTCCGCGGCAAGCGCCGTTCCCTGCATCAGCAGCGCCGCACCGGCGAGGCCGAGTGCCGCCTTCCCCAAAAGTCTTCTTGTGATGCTCACTTGGTTTTCCTCCATTTGTTATGCCCCGGTCGAAACTATCTCTTGCCCCTGCCGGAAAGGGCGAAGGTGAAGACAAGGGCGACGACAAGCACCGCGCCCTTGACGAAATCTTGCGTATAGTAAGGGGCGTTCATCATCGTCAGGCCTTGCAGCAGGACGCCGACGAACACCGCGCCGACAGCCGTGCCGAAGGCGTTTGGCTTGGCGGCGCCGAGCACCGCGTAGCCGATGAGCGCCGCCGCGACTGCGTCGAGCAACAGATTATTACCCGAGGCGATGTCGCCGCGTCCAAGCCGGGCGGCGAGCAAAATCCCGCCGATCGAGGCGAAAGCTCCCGAAATCACATAAGCCCAGATCTTGTATGCCTTGACAGGCGCGCCGGCGAGCTCGGCCGCCCTCTCATTGCTGCCGACGGCATACATCATGCGGCCGAAGCGGGTGTATTCTAGGAAGAACCAGATCAGCACCGCGAGCACGACGAGCACGACGACCGAAACCGGGATCAGGCTCGGGATGAAGAAGTCGATGCGGTGGCGGCCGAGCGCCAGGAACGCCTCGGAGAACTTGCCGTTGGCGATCGAGCCGTCGGGCATGGTCATGCCGGTGGCGATCGAGCGGCCTTCCGTCGGAATGCGCTGCAGGCCGAGCAGCAGGAACATCATGCCAAGCGTCGCCAGAAGATCGGGCACGCGCATATAGACGATCAGCCAGCCATTGATCAGGCCGACGATAACGCCGATGACAAGGCAGGCGATGACGGCGATGATGGCGTTCTGCTCCAGCACGACCATGGCATAGGAGGCCGCCATCATAGCGCTGGTGGCGACCGAGCCGATCGAGAGATCAAAGCCGCCGACGACCAGCGTCGCGGTGACGCCGAGCGCCAGCACACCGGTGATGGCCACCGACTGGAAGATGAACACAGCGCTCTGCGGCGAAGCGAAGCCGTCGGCGGCGACCGCGAAATAGGCGATCAACCCGACCAGCAGGACGATGAAGCCGTAGCGGATGGCGTAGTCGCGCAACGTCATCGAACGCTCCCGTGCCGTTGCCTTGCCCGCCAAACTGGAACTCATGCCTGCACTCCGGGTCTCGTCATCCTGCGATCTCACGCCGCGCTGTGAAGCGGTCCGCCGGCCACTTCCGCCAGCAGCCGGTCGAGATCGATGTCATCGTTGCGGTGCTCGCCGACGATCGTGTGTTCCGACATCACCAGGATGCGGTCGGCGGTCTCCAGCGCCTCGTCGATCTCGGTGACGAAGATCAGCGTGGCGCGGCCGTCGGCGCTGGCTCTTAGTTTGGCGGCGATGTCGCGACGCGCCGAAATGTCGACACCCTGGAAAGGCTCGTCGAGGATGGAGAGGCGTGAGGCCTGCGACATCCAGCGCGCCACCATCACCTTCTGCTGGTTGCCGCCGGAGAGCGCCGACAGCTCGTCCTTCTCCGAGCGGCAGACGATGCCGAGCTCGTCGATCTGGCGGCGAGCAGCGGCGCGCTCGGCGCGCTTCTTCATGACGCCGAGGTCCGACATGCGTTTGAGGAACGGCAGGCTGATGTTGCGTTCTATGTTGAAGCCGCCGACGATGCCGCTCGCGGCGCGATCCTTGGCGACGAGGAAGACGCCGGCGGCGATCGCCTCGCGCGCCGAGCCCGGCGCGTAGGGTTTGCCGTCCATGTGCATGCTGCCGGCGAGCGGCCGGCGCACGCCGAAGAGCGTCTCCGCCAAAGCCGTCTTGCCGACGCCGACCAGGCCGGTGATCGCCACCACTTCCCCGGCGCCGAGCGTCATCGAGATCGGCCGCGAACCTTGCGCGAGCCGCAGGCCCTCGGCGGTGAAGACGGCTCGGGCCGAGCTTCTGGCAACGACCTTGTCGAGATGGATCTTGCGGCCGAGCATGGAGTTGACCGCACCCTCATAATCGAGCGGCTTCCGGTCGAAAATGCCGGAGACCACGCCGTCGCGCATCGACACGATGCGGTCGGCCAGTCGCCTGATGTCGGACATCCGGTGCGAGATATAGAGGATGGCGACGCCCTGCCCGCGCAGCCGGTCGATCAGCGAGAACAGCCGGTCGGCTTCGGCGCTCGACAGCGAGGAGGTCGGCTCGTCGAGGATCAGGACCTTGGGCTTGTGCGCCATGGCGCGGGCGATGGCCACCATCTGCCGATCCGCCAACGACAAGTCGCTGACGCGCGCCTTGAGGTCGATGGCAAGTCCCATGCGGTCGGCGACGGCTCTCGCCTCGGCGCGGACATTGGCAGGCTTGAAAAGCAACGACGCGCCTTTGCCGCTCAGCCGGTCGAGCGTCAGATTGGTGGCGACGTCGAGGTCGGCGACCACGCCGTCATTGATGTTCTGGTGCACGGTGACGACGCCGGCGCGAATGGCCTCGGCGGGGGTCTGGGGGTCGAAGGCCTTGCCGGCGAGCCGCATCGAGCCTGCGCCGTGCTCGTAGACGCCGCTGACGATCTTGACCAGGGTGGATTTGCCGGCGCCGTTGGCGCCCATGAGCACGGTCACCTCGCCCGCAAAGAGGTCGAGCGAGATGCCGCCAAGCACCTCGTTCTGGCCGAAGGATTTCCTCAGGCCCTCCACATGGAACACGGCATCTGCGCCCATCCATTCCTCCCGGATCGTGACGCTATGGGCTCATTCGGCAATTGTCAACACGATTGACATTTGCCAGAGCGCTTCCTAGCTTGGCCCCGCCGCCGTGGCTCCGCTATCGTCGGAAACCACGCGCAGGAGGGAGAGCATGACCGGGAAGTTCGAAGCATTGTCGGTGGAAACGCTGCCGAAGCGCCTTGGCGAGACCGCGGCCCTGACCGAACGCATCGGCAGCAACACCAGCCGCTGGAAGGTACGCGAGGTCGGCGACGGCAATCTCAACCTCGTCTTCATCGTCGAAAGCGACGAGGGTGCCGCGGTGGTCAAGCAGGCGCTGCCCTATGTGCGGCTGGTCGGCGACAGCTGGCCGCTGCCCTTAAAACGCTCCTTCTTCGAATATCATGCGCTGACCCGGCAAGAGCGCCGTGCGCCCGGCTCGGTGCCGGCGATCTACCATTTCGACGAGAGCCAGGCGCTGATCGTGATGGAGTATCTGGCGCCACCGCACATCATCCTCAGGCGGGCGCTGATCGACGGCCGCGAATTGCCGAACATCGCACGCGACATCGGCCTGTTCATGGCGCGCACGCTGTTCCGTGGCTCCGACCTGTCGATGGCAGCCAAGGAGCGCAAGGCCGATCTTGCGCTGTTCGCCGACAATGTCGAGCTGTGCGACATCACCGAGAACCTGGTGTTCTCCGACCCCTATTTCGACGCCAAGATGAACCGGCATACCTCGCCGCAGCTCGACGGCCTGGTCGCCGAGCTGCGCGCCGACCGCGACCTCAAGGTCGAGGCGCAGCGGCTGAAGCATCTGTTCGCCGCCAATGCCGAGACGCTGCTGCATGGCGACCTGCATTCCGGCTCGATCATGGTGACCGACAGCGAGACCCGGATGATCGATCCGGAATTCGCCTTCTACGGCCCGATCGCCTTCGATGTCGGGATGCTGCTCGCCAATTTCTGGATGGCCTTCTTCTCGCAGCGCGGCCACGAGGAAAAAGGCAGCCGCGACTCCATGCGCGCTTATCTGCTCGGCGTCACGGCTGAGACCTGGGCGACCTTCCGCGCCGAGTTCTCGCATCTGTGGCGGACCGAGCGGACGGGTATCCTCTACCAGAAGAGCCTGTTCGAGGATCAGGGCGACCTGCTCGGCTCCGAGCAGGCGCTCGACCACATGCTGCATTCCATCTGGACCGACCTGCTCGGCTTTGCCGGCATCGAGGTGCATCGCCGCATCCTGGGTCTCGCTCACAATGCCGATTTCGAGACCATTGCCGATCAAGACCTGCGCGCCACATGTGAAGCCAAGGCTTTGCGCTTCGGCCGCCATATCGCCGTCAACCGGCGCCAGATCCACAGCATCGACGAGGTCAACAATCTGGCCGCGCGGATCGAACAGGAGAAGAGCCTTTGAACGTCGGCGAACGCCACTATCGCACCATCTGGCTCAGCGACGACAAGCGCTCGGTCGAGATCATCGACCAGCGCTGGCTGCCGCATGAATTCCGCATCGAGAAGATCGGAAGCGTCGCCGGCATCGCCACCGCGATCCGCGACATGTGGGTGCGCGGCGCGCCGCTGATCGGCGTCACCGCCGCCTATGGCGTTGCCATCCAGATGAAAGACGATCCGTCGGACGAAGCGCTCGATGCGGTATGGGAGACGCTGCACCGGACACGGCCGACGGCCATCAATCTGCGCTGGGCGCTGGACGAGATGCGCCGGCACCTCAAGCCGCTCGCGCCGGTGGAACGCCCTGAAGCGGCCTACAAGCGCGCCGCGGAGATCGCCGACGAGGATGTCGGGCTGAACCGCGCCATCGGCGAGAACGGGCTTGCGATCATCAGGGAGATTGCGGCGAAGAAGAAGCCGGGCGAGAGCGTCAACATCCTCACCCATTGCAACGCCGGCTGGCTGGCGACGGTCGACTACGGCACCGCCACCGCGCCGATCTACCTGGCGACCGAGGCCGGCATTCCGGTGCATGTCTATGTCGACGAGACGAGGCCGCGCAACCAGGGCGCCCAGCTGACCGCCTGGGAGATGGCCGGGCACGGCGTGCCGCACACGCTGATCGTCGACAATGCCGGCGGCCACCTGATGCAGCGCGGCGACATCGACATGGTGATCGTCGGCACCGACCGCACCACCGCCAATGGCGACGTCTGCAACAAGATCGGCACCTATCTCAAGGCACTCGCGGCCGCCGACAATGACGTGCCCTTCTATGTCGCGCTCCCCTCGCCCACCATCGACTGGACAGTGGCCGACGGGCTGAAGGAAATCCCAATCGAGGAGCGCTCCGGCGACGAGGTTTCGCTGGTGTGGGGGAAGACGGCTGACGGCAAGATCGCGCAGGTGCGGGTCTCACCGGATGCGACACCGGCGGCGAACCCAGCCTTCGACGTGACGCCGGCAAGGTTGGTGACAGGGCTGATCACCGAGCGCGGCGTGGCCAAGGCCTCGCGCGAGGGGCTGAAGGCGATGTTTCCGGAGCGTGAGTGACTAGCTGATCTCCCCCCAGCTCGTCGTCATTCTCGGGCTTGACCCGAGAATCCATGCCGTGACCTCCGTCGTCGAGCGCAACGATGCAGAATTCTGTGAACTTTGCAAAGCCTTAGCGCCACGGCATGGATCCTAGGGTCTGCGCGCGTCGCTTCGCTCCTTGCTCCGCCCTAGGACGACCGCGATATCGTTGACAATTGACAACACCTTCCTGCCCCTCCATACCTTCGCCGTTAATGTTCTCAGGGCGGGGTGAAAGTCCCCACCGGCGGTAAGGGCGATTTCGATCGCTCAAGCCCGCGAGCGCCTTCCGCGTAAACGGAAGGGTCAGCAGATCCGGTGCGATTCCGGAGCCGACGGTTACAGTCCGGATGAAAGAGAACGTACGCAAGACGGCTCGCTCGCGCGGGCCGCATTTTGCGTCGTGCGTCCTGATTCTGGTTCGATACGGAAGGAAGGACCCATGAATCAGCATTTCCTCAAAGACCATACTGCCCGTCGTGTCGCCGTCATCCGGGCGCGTTGGCATGCCGATATCGTCGACCAATGCGTGACGGCGTTCGAGACGGAACTTGCCGCGCTCGGCGGCTTTGCCGTCGAGGTCTTCGACGTGCCGGGCGCCTACGAGATTCCGCTGCACGCCAAGACGCTTGCCGAGACCGGCCGTTACGCCGCGATCCTCGGCACCGGCTTCGTCGTCAATGGCGGCATCTACCGGCACGATTTCGTGGCGAGCGCCGTCATTGACGGCATGATGAACGTGCAGCTCGCGACCGGCGTGCCGGTGCTGTCGGCGGTGCTGACGCCGCACAACTACCATGACAGCGCCGAGCACCACCGCTTCTTCCACGAGCATTTCACCGTGAAGGGCAAAGAGGCGGCGAAGGCCTGCGTCGATATCCTCGCCGCGCGCGCAAAGATCGCTGCGTGAAAGAGCTGCCGGGCGAGGAAACCCGCCCGGCATGCTTCGGTCCGGTTACAGCTTCAGGTCGAAATTGATCTTGAAGGTGTGCCCCTGGGCTTGCTTGGCGATCTGCCCGGAATAGGATGCGCCGAGCGTTGCCTTGGGCGACAGGAACACATCGAAACCGGCTTCCAACGCCAATGCGTCCCTGGCGATCGGCACGCCCGCGCTGGCGAAGGACGCCCCGGTATTGAAGGTAAGCGTCGTCGCCGGTTGGACATCGCCATAGGCGTGCTGCCAGCCGAGCATGCCATGCAAGGCGGTCATGCCCGTTCCGAACCGTGTCGAGGCGCGCAGGCCCAGCGTCGAGAAAGTATTTTGGCTCGACGCACCCTGACTGGCCAAAGCCGAGGTGGTGCCGCCGGTTTCGGCAAAGCCGTTTGCGTCCAGATGGACATAGGCCAGATTGGCGAAAGGTTCGAACGCGCCCAGGCTCGTGTCGAGCTTGTAGGCGAGCTCGCTGAAAGCCTGCGCCGTCTCGGCCCTGTAGCCGGCCGACAACTGTTCGCTGAAGGCCGGGAAGACGACGTTGCGCCGCACGTCGATATCGTGCCAGCCATAGATCGCGCCTGCCCGGAAGCCGAGACCTCCCCATTGCGTGCCGGCATAGAGGCCGAGATCGTAATTGTCGCTGGTGCCGGAGGAAGCGCGGTCGCTGACGTCGAAATTGGTGCGGCTGTAGCCGGCAAGCACGCCGAGCCGCCAGCTTGCCAGCGGAATGTCGGCGCCGCCGACGAAGCCGGCGGTCGTGCGGTCGAAGCCGGAGGCATCGCCCGAGCCGCTCGCATTCCCGGTCATCGCAAGCGCCTCGCTCCAGATCACGATGCCGTCGGCAGTGGCAGGCGCGGCATGCAGCCCCGTGGCATCGATGGCGGCCGTGGTCAGGGACGCGTCATCCGCATCGAAGGCGGAACGGAGCCGGCGGTTTGCCGAATCCCGGGCGAAGCGGCTGTCGTTGACAAGCGCGCCCATGATGTCGGCATGGACCTCACCGGAAAGCGCGTTCCCGTAGGGGCGCAGATAGCGGTAGAAGCCGACGGCCTCCTCGTCCGGATTTCCCTCCAGCGCTTCCCGGTTGAGGATGTACATCGACCAGCCGTCCTTGGTCATGTTGAAGGACAGACCTTCGACCTCCTGCTCGCGGTCGATCTTCAGGTTGCCCAGGTTCTCGACTTCGCCGGTTTTCAGGTTCGCCCGGTAGATGATCTTGTCGTCATTGTCGGTGGAGAAATACATCCAGCCGTCGAGCAGCTTGCCGCCTTGCGCCTGGTCGATGGTGTGCGACAGCGGGATGTATTCCTTGAAGCTCCAGTCCGAGAGATTGTAGACGGTTAATTCCGTGGCGTTCTCATAGGCCATGCCGTAGCCGAGGCCGTTCTTGGCGTCGACGGCCACCCAGCTCGCAATGTCATGGATGCCGTGCGGCGGATTGAGCGCAAAGGCTTGGCCGGTGAAGCTCAGGTCGCTGGCGCGGTAGACCGCGAAGACCGGGTTTTCGTACTTGCCGCCGGTGACCGGGTCGCGCGTGCTGGAGTCGAGCGAAATGTAGAGGTAGCCGTCGGCATAGTCTATGTCGCCTATGTGATTGAGCCCGATGTCGGAATATTGGGACGGGAGCTTGAGGACATCCGGAATGGCCGGCGAAACCTGCAGGCTAGGATTGTAGTTCTTGTCGGTGCGCTCCAGCACATTGGTGCCGGAGAAATACCAGTTCGTTCCGTCTGTCGTCACACCCTGCTGCTTGGAGACGATCGCGTCGCCCGTGAAGGTCGTCTTCTCGATCATGATCCACGGTTCCACGGCGAAAGCCGGCGCCGACGCCATGACCAGAGCTCCGGTCATAAGAAGGCCGGCGGCCCTGGCTTTGGGAATGCAAGTTGTTGCCGTTCGCCTCGCGGGGCTGGCGCGGGTAATCATCAAGGAAGACATCTTTGTCGCGTTCCTGTTGTATGGCTCGTCGACAAGATTGCGCGCACGACACCGAGCGACGACGGGAGGCGCCGCCGGCGATGTCAGAAGCCCAGTTTTTTGTGGTTCTTCAGGTGCGGTTGCGCGGAATTTTGTCGATCGGCTCTGGCTGCTTTTTCAACGGTGTGCTTACTAGGCGGCGCACGTGACAATCATATGAATAATAGGAATAGTATGAAGATTAATGCCAGCCCCCGGATGCTCCGAATGACGCCGTCCATGGCTGGCTCCTCGCATACCGGCTTGCACGGCAGGCTACTCAACGAGATCGGCCACAGCATTGTCAGCGGGGAATTCACGCCCGGCGACCAGTTGCCGAACGGCGACGACTGGAGCGCCTCTTATGGCGCCAGCCGCACCGGCCTTCGCGAAGTCATCAAGGTTCTGGCCGGCAAGGGCATGGTGGAGATGCGCCCGCGAACGGGAACGCGGGTGCGTCCGCGCCGGGACTGGAATTTCCTCGACCCAGACGTGCTGATGTGGCGGTTCGGGCCGCGGGCGACGGCCGAAGATGCGCGCTCCCTATTCGAGCTGCGCCGCGCGATCGAGCCGATGGCCGGGGCGCTCGCGGCGGAGCGCGCCACGCCCGAGCAGATAGCCGAGCTGTGGGCAATCCTGGACGAGATGGAAAAGGCCGGCGACGACGGCGAACGCTTCGCTGTCCCCGACCTCGCCTTCCATCAGTCCATCCTGCAGATGTCCGGAAACGAGCTGATCGGCTCGCTGGCGGCCTTGATCGAGACGGCGCTGATCATCAGTTTTCGGCTTTCCGACGACAATCCGGCCGGGCAGAGTCATTCGCTGAGGCTGCATCGGGAAATCGCCGAGAACATCGAGAGGCGCGATCCGGCAGCCACCAGCAAGGCCCTGATCGCCCTACTGGACGGAGCGGAGGAAGATGTGCGGCTTTCGCTCGCGGCAAGGCAAGGTGGCCGGACATAGCGCCGGCGCGCCTCCTACAGGCTGTAACAAGAATTGCGCCGCGCGGGCCGGCGGGCTGTTGCGATCCGGCGGGATTCCGGCCAGAAGCAACGGGACCGCCCGCTCGGGCGGCCTTTTTTCGAACAGGGCTCGAACCAGATACGGGAGACTATTCGTTGGCTCGCATCACACTGAGACAATTGCTCGACCATGCCGCCGAACATGGCTATGGCGTGCCTGCCTTCAACATGAACAATATGGAACAGGGGCTCGCCATTATGGAGGCGGCCGAGGAGACCAAGTCGCCGGTCATCCTGCAGGCCAGCCGCGGCGCGCGCGCCTATGCCAATGACGTGGTGCTGGCCAAGCTGATCGATGCGCTGGTCGAGATCCATCCCGACATCCCGATCTGCATGCACCTCGACCACGGCAACAACGAAGCGACCTGCGTCACCGCCATCCAGTACGGCTTCACCTCGGTGATGATGGACGGCTCGCTGAAGGAGGACGGCAAGTCGCCGGCCGACTACGCCTATAATTCCAGCATTACGCGCCGCGTCGTCGACATGGCGCATTGGGGCGGCGTCTCGGTGGAAGGCGAGATCGGCGTGCTGGGCTCGCTGGAAAGCGGCGGCGGCGAGCAGGAGGACGGCCACGGCGTCGAGGGCGCGATCAGCCACGACCAGTTGCTGACCGACCCGGTGCAGGCCGAGCAGTTCGTGCGCGACACGCATGTCGACGCGCTGGCCGTCGCCATGGGCACCAGCCACGGCGCCTATAAATTCTCGCGCAAGCCGGACGGCGCGGTGCTGGCGATGAATGTGATCGAGGAGATCCACCGCCGCCTGCCCAACATGCATCTGGTCATGCACGGCTCGTCCTCGGTGCCGGAAGAGCTGCAGGAAATCATCAACAAATATGGCGGCCAGATGAAGCCGACCTGGGGCGTGCCGGTGGAAGAGATCCAGCGCGGCATCAAGCATGGCGTGCGCAAGATCAACATCGACACCGACAACCGCATGGCGCTGACCGGCGCAATCCGCAAGGTACTGACCGAGAACCCCAGCGAGTTCGATCCGCGCAAATATCTGACGCCGGCGATGGCGGCGATGAAGAAGCTCTGCAAGGAGCGCTTCGAGCAGTTCGGCACCGCCGGCAACGCGCCGAAGATCAAGCCGATCCCGCTGGCCGACATGGCCAAGCGCTACAAGTCGGGCAGCCTCGACCCGAAATTCGGCTGAGCCAACTTTCCCGCGGCCGGTTTTCAGCCGGTCGCGGTAGCCGGCCCTGCCCTCGCCCTCGGCATCCGCGTGGCGGAACTTCATGCCGGCCAAAACGGTTCCTGCTCTGACGCCTCCCGTGCCCGCTCACAGGGAAGGAGACAACCATGAGCAAGGACCGTGATGGCGAAGGTCCGGTGTTTTCCGGGCAGGACGCGCGACAGGGCGAAATCATCCTGCGCACGCGCACCCGTCGCATCATCTTCATCGCCGGGCTGGTCGGCATCGTCGTGCTGGCGCTGGTGCTGAGCATTGCCGTCCGGTGAGGGCGATTCGCGCACGATAGAGTAGCGGCCAGGGAACCATCGGCGGCCAAGCCTAGTTGAGCATTCCAGACGCAACGGAGGGCGCGCTTAGGCTGCCCCGACGGACCATGCTCACGCCGCTTTGCTGCGACATGCCGCTTCATCCGACCTGGCCGGACCTCGTCGCGCGGCTGCTGGTCACGCTGCTTGCAGGCTTCCTCATCGGCCTGAACCGCGAGGCCCGCGGTCATTCCGCCGGGCTGCGGACGACCATCCTTGTCGGCCTTGCGGCCTGCGTCGCAATGGTCCAGGCCAACATGCTGCTCGATGTCTCCGGCAAAGGACCGGACTCCTTCGTGCGCATGGATGTGATGCGTCTTGCGCTCGGCGTGCTCACCGGTGTCGGCTTCATCGGCGGCGGCGCTATCTTGCGGCGCGGCGATCTGGTCACCGGCGTCACCACCGCCGCCACGATGTGGATCATGACCATGATCGGCCTTGCCTTCGGCGGCGGCCAGTATGGCCTCGGCGCGATTGCAACCGTGCTGACGCTGGTGACGCTGCAGGCGCTGAAATGGGTCGACCTCAAGATCCGGCGCAATCACAAGGCAATCCTTTCGGTCTCCTGGCCGAAAAACGCGCCGCCCGACCTCGAGGAAATGGTACGGCCGCTTGGTTACAGTGCCCGCTTCGTCGGCATGGAGCACGACGCCGACCGTGAGCGCTTTGTTTATTCCTTCAATATTCAGTGGAAGCAGCCCGACGCTATCCCACCTTCGACCGACGTGCTGACGCTTGTCGGCGAGCATTGCGCGGTCGAGCGCTTCGAGGTGATCGGCGAGAAGCCGTTCTGAGCGTCGTAACGGAGGATGCTTGAAATCGTCCCGGACATGAAACTTTCCCGCCCGCAGATGGTTCTGGGCAAGATGGTACTTGTCCATGATCGGTAGGCATTGATGGCCGAACTTTCTCTGACGCGCGGCCGGATGGTCGATGTCCAGATCGCCCAACGTGGAATTCATGACCGCCGGGTCCTGGAGGCCATGCGGGAGGTTCCACGCGAGGCCTTTGTCGATCCCGATTTCGAGGAATTCGCCTATGAGGACACCCCTCTGCCGATCGGCAAGGGTCAGACGATCTCGCAACCCTTCATGGTCGCCTACATGATCGAAGCCGCTGAGATCGATCCCGGCGACCGCGTTCTCGAGGTTGGGACGGGTTCGGGCTACGCGGCGGCGGTGATGAGTCGTGTCGCGGCCCGCGTCTACACGATAGAGCGCCATGCGATGCTCGCCGAGATCGCCCGACAGCGGTTCGAACGCCTCGGCTACGACAATATCGAGGTTCGCGCCGGCGACGGCACCAAGGGATGGAGCGACGCCGCTCCGTTCGATGCCATATTGGTGGCCGCAGCCGGTCCCGGCGCGCCGCTGGCGCTTCAGGAACAGCTCGATGTCGGTGGCCGTCTGGTGATCCCCGTCGGCAAGGAGGTCGACGACCAGCGGCTGCTGAAGGTCACCCGGACCGGCGCAACGACCTACGAGGAGGAAGACCTCGGTGGCGTGCAGTTCGTTCCGCTCATCGGCGAAGAAGGTTGGGCGGAACGGCCTCGATATGAAGACGATCGACCGGCGGTGGTCACGCCGCAACCGCGCGAAAGAAGCCTGCCGGAGATGATCGCGGTCGCCGCCGAGCCGCTGCCGGATTTCGAAGATCCGGCCTTCGGCGATCTGTTCGACCGCTTCGCGGACCGGCGTGTTGTCCTTCTCGGCGAGGCCAGTCACGGCACCTCCGAATTCTACAAGGCGCGCGGCGCGATCACGCGTCGGCTCATCGAAAAGCATGGCTTCAGCATCGTCGCGGTTGAAGCGGACTGGCCGGATGCCGCGGCCATTGACCGCCACGTCCGCCATCGGCCGCCGCGCGCGGCCACAGAGTCGCCGTTCCAGCGCTTTCCCACATGGATGTGGCGCAACACCGATGTCGACGCATTCGTCGGCTGGATGCGGGATCACAATGGAGGCCTCGACGATGTAAACCGCCGGGCCGGCTTTTACGGTCTCGACATCTACAATATGAGCGCGTCGATTGCGGCCGTCCTGCGCTATCTCGACCAGGTCGATCCGGAAGCCGCCGCCGCTGCGCGGCAACGCTATGGCTGCCTGACCCCGTGGCAGAAAGAGCCTTCCACATACGGGCGCGCCGTGCTCACCGCCGGCTATCGCAAATGCGAACAAGCCGTGCTGGAGCAATGTCAGGAGCTGCTTGCAAGACAGCTCGACTACGCTCGACAGGACGGCGCCGACTTTCTCGATGCCACGCAGAATGCAAGGCTGATCGCAGCCGCTGAACGCTACTATCGCATCATGTATTACGGCGGGGCGGAATCCTGGAATCTCCGCGACACGCACATGTTCGAGACGCTAGAGCATCTTCTCGAGGCGCGCGGCTCGGAGTCAAAGGCCGTCGTCTGGGCCCACAACTCGCATATCGGCGATGCCCGCTTCACCGAGATGGGAACGATCAGGCAGGAGTTGAACATCGGCCAGCTCTGCCGCGAGCGCTTCGGCGACCAAGTGGCGCTGGTCGGCTTCGGCACCCATTCCGGAACCGTGGCCGCAGCTTCGGATTGGGACGATCCGATGCAGGTCATGCGGGTGCGCCCTTCGCATGCGGACAGCTACGAACGGCTCTGCCACGACAGCGGGGTGTCGCGGTTCCTGCTCGATATGGACCGCGACGCCGCGCTGAGACATCGCCTGCTGGAGCGGCGGCTGGAGCGCTTCATCGGCGTGATCTACAGGCCGGAAACCGAACTGCGCAGCCACTATGCCGATGCCTCGCTGCCGCGGCAGTTCGACGCCTTTGTCTGGTTCGACAAGACGAAAGCGGTGACGCCGCTTGGGCCGGAGCATGCCCGGACCGGTGTACCCGAAACCTATCCGTTCGGACTTTGACGATGTCGGAGTCTCGGAACACAGCGGTGGCCAAACACGCTCGGGAACATTCGCTTCGACCAATCAGTTCCTCATCCAGCAAATCTTGGAAGGAGCCTGCCATGAGCACCAAGCATCTCAAATCGCGCAAACCGAGCGACGCCGATCTGGAAAACAATCCAGGCATCGGAACGTCAAAGGGCAGCATCAAGGAAGGCGATGATCTCGAGCTCGGCGAGAACACGACCGAAGGCGACGTCGAGAACGACACAACGGCCAGCGGCGGCATCAATCCGCGGCAAAAAATGCGCACGAACAAGTAGCGTCTAAGCCGGGCGAACGCCTCACATATCCGTTTTTGGCTCCTCCGCGTCGGCGCGAACGAGCTTGATGTCGGCCGCCAGGCGCCGATGTCTTCGCGGCGCAGCGCCGCCGCCATCATGTCCGCCGGTTCCTGCCCTCCCCTATTTTTTAATCTACCAGTCCAGCTCTTGAACGTCGTTCATTTTTCTCTTGAACGCGGTTCACAATGTGCTATGTTGCGCATCTGAACAATGTTCAAGGATTGTATCCGGCCTGAAACAGACCGGCGCCGGTCCGGCTTAACGCTGAAACGAAAGGATCATATCGATGCTCGCCGACAGCCAAGCCCGCAAACAGTCACGTGCCTGGAAGGCCTGGAGACCGATCGTGGACGACAGATTCCAGGTGCCGAGAACAAGAAACAAATGGTTCGGATTGAATCGCAGTAACGAAGCTTAACGGCTTCCCGATAAACAAGGCTCAAACCGCGCAAGTGTCCGCTCAATCCAATCGGATTGCCAGCCGGGACTTGCCCAATGGAAATTGCCATGAACACCCATCTGATGATGTCGCGGCGCTTCGCGCCTCTCTTCTGGACGCAATTCCTCTCAGCCTTCAATGACAATTTCCTGAAGAACACGCTGGTGTTCCTCATTCTCTTCACGCTTGCCAAGGACCAGGCCGCGTCGCTGGTGACGCTGGCGGGCGCTGTCTTCATGGCGCCCTTCCTGCTGCTGTCGGCGCTTGGCGGCGAGATCGCCGACCGCTTCGACAAGGCGCTGATCGCGCGGCGGCTGAAGTTCACCGAGATCGCCGCGGCCGCCGTAGCCGTCGCCGGCATCGCGCTGTCGTCGATCCCGGTGCTGATGACGGCGCTATTGATGTTCGGCACCATCTCGGCGCTGTTCGGGCCGATCAAATACGGCATCCTGCCCGATCACCTCGAACGCAAGGAACTGCCCAAGGCCAATGCCTGGATCGAGTCGGCCACCTTCGCAGCGATCCTCGGCGGCACCATCGCCGGCGGCGTCGTCTCCGCCGATGGCATCGGCGTTTGGGTGTTCGGACCGATCATGATGGCGCTGGCCGTCGGCTGCTGGTTAGTCAGTCGTTACATCCCGTCCACCGGTTCGGCCGCGCCCAATCTTGCCATCGACAAGAACATCTTCCGCTCGACCTGGCGGCAGGTCGCCGAATTGCGCACCGACACGCGCATCTGGCGTGCCGGCCTGATGACCTCCTGGTTCTGGCTGGTCGGCGCGATCGTGCTGTCGATCCTGCCGACGCTGATCAAGGATTCGCTCGGCGGCAACGAGATCGCCGTCACCGCCTATCTTGCCGTGTTCGCCGTCTCGATCGCCGTCGGCTCGGCCATCGCCGCCTGGATGTCGCAAGGGCGCATGGTGCTGCTGCCCGCGCCGGTCGGCACCGCGCTGCTGGCGCTGTTCGGCCTGCATCTTGCCTGGACCATCGGCAGCATGCAGCCCTCGCCGAAGTCCGAGACGCTTGCCGCCTTCTTCGCCGGGCCCAACACCATCCGTGTCGCCATCGACCTCGCCGGCATGGCCATCGCCGCCGCCTTCCTGGTGGTGCCGACCTTTGCCGCCGTGCAGGCCTGGTCGCCGGAAGCGCGCCGCGCCCGCGTCGTGGCCGCCGTCAGCATCGTCAATGCGGGCTTCATGACCGTCGGCGGCATCCTCGTCGCCGCTATCCAGGCAGCCGGCGTCTCGATCGCAGGCATCCTGTTCGGCCTTGTCGCAGCCAATGCCATCGCCGCCTGGCTGATGCTGAAATACCTGCCGACCAATCCGTTCCGCGACTTCGTGTCCATCCTGTTTCGCGCCTTCCTGCGCCTGGAGATCGAGGGCATCGAAAACCTCAAGGCGGCCGGCAAGGCGCCGATCCTGGCGCTCAACCATGTCAGCTTCCTCGACGGTCCGCTGGCGCTGACCCTGACCGACGAGGAACCGGTCTTCGCCATCGACTATACGATCGCACAGGCCTGGTGGATGAAGCCGTTCATGAAGCTTGCTCGCGCGCTGCCGCTCAATCCGGCGAAGCCGATGTCGACCCGCACGCTGATCAAGATCGTGCAGGGCGGCGATCCGCTGGTCATCTTCCCGGAAGGCCGCATCACCGTCACCGGTGGCCTGATGAAGGTCTATGACGGCGCGGCCATGGTGGCCGACAAGACCAGCTCGATGGTGGTGCCGGTGCGCATCGAGGGGCTCGAGAAGAGCTACTTCTCGCGGCTGACCTCGCAGCATGTGCGCCGCCGCCTGTTCCCAAAGGTCAAGGTGACCATACTGGAACCGGTGAAGCTCGAAGTCGCGCAGGAACTGAAGGGCCGTCAGCGTCGTGCCGCCGCCGGCTCCGCGCTCTACCAGGTGATGTCGGACCTGGTCTTCCGCACCCAGGACATCGGCAAGACGGTGCTGGAGAAGATCATCGAGACCGCCAACGAGCGCGGCATGAAGGAGCTCGCCGTGCAGGATCCGGTCGCCGGGTCGCTGAGCTACGGCAAGCTGCTGACGGCCGCCGCCGTGCTCGGCGAGAAGTTCGAGCATCTCTATGCCGGCCAGCAGACATTGGGCATCATGCTGCCCAACGCCAATGGCGCCTGCGCAGCACTTCTCGGCGTGATGTCGGCCGGCAAGGTTCCCGCGATGATCAACTTCACCGCCGGCGCCGCAAACATCCTGTCGGCCTGCAAGGCGGCCGAGGTGCGCACCGTGCTCACCTCCCGCGCCTTCGTCGAGCAGGCAAAGCTCGGGCCGGTGGTCGAGGAGATCGGCCGTTCGGTCGACATCGTTTGGCTCGACGACCTGCGGGCCACGATCGGCCTCAAGGACAAGCTGCTCGGCCTGTTGCGCAAGACGACGCCGCGGGTGGCTCGCAAGGCGGACGATCCGGCCGCGATCCTGTTCACCTCAGGCTCGGAAGGCACGCCCAAGGGCGTGGTGCTCACCCACCGCAACATCCTGGCCAATGCCGCGCAGGCTGCCTCGCGCATCGATTTCCACTCGGGCGACAAGGTGTTCAACGTGCTGCCGATCTTCCACTCCTTCGGCATGACGGCGGGCACGGTGCTGCCGCTGATCTCAGGCGTGCCGGTCTATTTCTACCCCTCGCCGCTGCACTACCGCATCGTGCCGGAACTGATCTATGCCTCGAACGCCACGATCATCTTCGGCACTGACACCTTCCTCTCCGGCTATGCCCGCACGGCACATCCTTACGACTTCCGTTCGGTGCGCTACTGCTTCGCCGGCGCCGAGCCGGTCAAGGCCGCCACGCGCACGACCTATATGGAGAAGTTCGGCTTGCGCATCCTGGAAGGCTATGGCGTGACCGAAACCGCACCGGTGATCGCCATCAACACGCCGATGTACAACAAGTCGGGCAGCGTCGGCAAAATCATGCCCGGCATGGAGTATCGGCTGCAGCCGGTGCCCGGCGTCGACGAAGGCGGTCGGCTCTTCGTGCGCGGCCCGAACGTCATGGCCGGCTATCTGCGCACCGAGAATCCGGGCGTGATCGAGCCGCTCGCCGATGGCTGGCATGATACCGGCGACGTCGTGACAGTCGACGACGCGGGCTTCATCTCGATCCGTGGCCGCGCCAAGCGCTTCGCCAAGATCGGCGGCGAGATGGTCTCGCTGGCCGCGGTCGAGGCGCTGGCCGGCGAACTCTGGAAAGGCTCGCTGTCGGCCATCGCCACGATGCCCGACGCGCGCAAGGGCGAGAAGCTGATCCTGATCACAGAAGCGCCCAACGCCACCCGCGCGGACTTCCTGGCCTTCGCCAAGGCGAACGGCGCCATGGACCTGATGGTGCCGGCCGAAGTGCGCGTCGTGGCGAAAGTGCCGGTGCTCGGTTCCGGCAAGCTCGACTTCGCCGGCGTGACTAGGATGGTGCGCGGCGAGGAAGACCTGAAGGTCAAGGCCGCCTGACCCGGCGTGCGAACAGGCCGGTGCGAAACGCCGGCCTGTTCATTGCCAATCCCTGCCGGGTCCAATCTCTCCGCCGAGGGCAGGCGGCGCGCCCAGGCAGGGTAGGGAGCGGCTAGGAACCGTGGCGCACTGACGCTCCCCGATCACCGGCTCAGGCCGCGTATCTTGCCATGACGGGCTGCCTCGACCATTGCGCGTACCAGGTGTCGAAGAGCTTGAGCTGCTGCTCGGCATAGCCGCGCTGGCTGTCGCTCAGCGCATCCGTCTCGTTGAAATGCAGCCTGTATTCGGGATTACCCTTCAACACCATCATGTGCTTGAAATAGAGCACGAGGTCCGGTCCCTCGTCGAAAGAGGACAGCACGGCCAGTGCCGCGTCCAATTCCTGCGCCAGCCGGCGCGCTTCGGCATCTCCTTGCGCCGCCGCCTGGCTGAGGCCCACCAGATGCAGCACTTCCTTGGGCAGGACATTGCCGATGCCGGTGATGGCGCCCGAAGCGCCGCAATTGACGAAACCGTGGAAGACGGCGGTATCGACACCGATCATCAGCGCAACGTCATCGTCGCGGCTGGTGATGTTCTCCGCCGCGTAGCGCAAATCCGCCGGGCCGCCGAACTCCTTGAAGCCGACCAGGTTCGGATGCTCGGCGCGCAGCGCGAAGAAGAGGTCGGCGCGCGTGGCAAAGCCGTAATAGGGACTGTTGTAGATGACGGCCGGCAGGTCGGGCGCGGCGGCAAGGATTGCCTTGAAGTGGTGGCGCTGCGCGCTGACCGAGGGGCCGCGCGACAAGACGCGCGGGATGACCATCAGGCCCCGGGCGCCGACCTTTTGCGCATGGGCGGCGTGCGCCACGGCGCTGGCGGTGTTGACCGCGCCGGTGCCGACGATCACCGGAACGCCGGCCTTCACCAGGCGCTCGACGCCTTCCATGCGCTGCGCGTCGTTCAGCAGCGGCCAGTCGCCCATGGAGCCGCAATAGACGACGGCCGACATGCCGGCGGCAATCAGCTCGCGCCCCTTGCGCACCAGCGCGTCGAAGTCGGGAAGTCGGTCATCGGTGCAAGGCGTCATCAGCGCCGGCATGCAGCCGGAAAAAACATTGGCGGGCATCTTCGAAGTCTCCTTGAGGCAGGCATGCGGAATGACCAGTTTGGCCCGGCGCAGCACCGCTTGCCAAGCGGATAGTCGCTTTTCCGGCTGAAGCGAGCCTCAAACGGTCACGACGATCTTGCCGAACTGTTCGCCTGCTTCCAGAAAGCGGTGCGCCTCGGCGATCTTCTCGAACGAAAACGTCCTGGCGATGACCGGCTTCAACGCGCCTGATGCGAGGCCGTCGAGGATGAAGCGCTTGGCGGCTTCCAGCCGTATCGGATCGCCGGTGATCTCGTGGACGAGGTAGCCGCGCAGCGTCAGCGTCTTCGCCAGGACATCGGGCAGCGGGAACGGCGTCGGCTCGGGGCTGAGGCCGCCATATTCGATGAGAATGCCGCCGCGCGCCATCGCGGCCGTCAGCGGCGTGAAGATCGGACCGCCGACCGCGTCGAGGACGACGCGCACGCCTTGCGGTGCGATCTCCGTCAGCCTCGCTTCGATATCCTCCTCGGCCAAGGCCAACACATGCACCGCGCCGGCATCGAGCAGCGCCATCTTCTTGGCCGATGTTCGGGTGACGGCGATCGGCACCGCACCAATTCTGTTGGCGATCTGGATGGCGGCCAGTCCGACGCTGCTCGAGGCCGCGGTGATGACGACGGGCTCGCCGCGGCGGAGACGGGCGATATCGACCAGCCCGCCATAGGCGGTGAGATATTGCATCCATGTCGCGGCGGCGGCTTCGAACGAAAGCGATGGCGGATGTTTCACCACAAGCTCGGCCGGAAAATTCACGAGCTCGCCATAGGCCGGCCAGCGCGCCATCGAGCGCGGCGGGATGATGCTGACCGCATCGCCCAATGCGAAGACTTCCACGCCGGCTCCCACCGCCTCGACGATCCCCGCCGCTTCGAGGCCGAGGCCGGACGGCAGCGTCGGCGTTTCGATGTAAGAGCCGTTGCGCATCAAGGCTTCGGCGCGGTTCAAGCCCAACGCCCTGACGCGGATCCGCACCTCGCCGGGTCCCGGCGACGGAACATCGATATCCTCGATGCGAAGCACCTCTGGACCGCCGTGACTGTGAAAGCGAACAACCTTTGCCATCCTGCAACTCCAAACCCAACCGATGGAATGGACTATGCAGCGGTATCGGGAACCGATAAATCGGCATGCAGGCAGAACAGTCGAAACAGTTGGTTTTGAATATGGATCGCCTCGAAAGCATGGAAGTGTTCGTCAAGGCTGTCGATCTCGGCTCGTTCGCGGCCGCCGCGGCGGCGCTCGACCTGTCAGGGCCAATGGTCGGCAAGCATGTCCGCTTCCTCGAAGAGCGGCTCGGCATGCGGCTCATCAACCGCACCACGCGCCGGCAGAGCCTGACCGATTTCGGGCGCGCCTATTACGAGCGCTGCAGGATCGTGCTGGCCGAAGCGCAAGCGGCCGATGCATTGGCAGCCGACCACCTGTCCGAGCCGCGCGGCACACTGCGCGTGACGATGCCGGCGCATTTCGGCCGCCACTGCGTCACGCCGATCCTGCTTGCGCTTGCCCGGCGTTATCCGACGCTGGAATTGGACCTGTCGCTCAGCGATCGCTTCGCCGATCTCGTCGAGGACGGTTTCGACCTGGCGATCCGCACCGGCACGCTGGACGACAGGGCCGGCATTATCGCGCGTCGCGTCGCGCGCCAGCGCATGATCGTCTGCGCGTCGCCGTCCTACATCGAAAGCTTCGGCCGACCGCTTCAGCCCGAAGACATCGCCAGCCATCAGGCGATCGTCTACCGGCGGCTCGGCCACGTGCTGCAGCCATGGTTGTTTACGCGTGACGATGACTCGGTGATGCAGATCGCCCCCGCCGGCCGGCTGCGGCTCGACGACCTCGACGCCATCGCCGATGCGGCAACCGACGGCATGGGATTGGCCTGGCTGCCATACTGGCTGGTGCGACAACGCATCGAGGGCGGCACACTGGTCCGCCTGCTGCCTGAGCAACGGGACTATCTCTATGACTGCCATGCGCTCCGGCTGCAGGCGCCGCACTTGCCGCTGAAAGTGCGGCTGGCCGTCGACGCGCTGGCGGCGGGATTGCCGAAGATGATGAGCTAGTGGCGCTGCACAGGAATTTTGACAGGTCGGCGCTGTTTGCGTTGGCAGATAGCATGCGTTGGAGATTGGCCGAAACGCCCATCGCGATCGTCATTCCAGGGCGAGCAGGAGCGAAGCTCCGTCGCGAAGACCCTGGAATCCATGCCGTTACCTTCGCCAAGGAATGCAACGGAGCAGAATTCTGCACCGTGGCGGCGCTTCCAAGTCACGGAATGGATTCTATGGTCTGCGCGCGTCGCTTCGCTCCTTGCTCCGCCATAGAATGACGAAGTTGCATGATCGGCCCTGAAACCCTTCAGCATTGCGGACATTCCGGGTTCGACGTCTATGCGGCTGATGCCTTTCACACTGTAGAGCGCAGAAGAGCCTGCATGTGTTCTGGCAGATCGAGCTCGCCGCGCGCCTCGATCTCCAAAAGATATCGGGCCTTGGCCAGGCGGTCGCCTTGCTTGACCGCCCGATAGGCGCAAATGGCCAGCAGCGCCCTCTCCTCCTCTCGGCCGGCCTCGATGTGGTCGCGGCTATGGCTGCCCCTTTTGTGGACGGCCTTGCCGAACGCTGCGTACGCTGCCTTGTGCGCCTCAATCAGGGCGAACAGGTCATTGGATGGTTGCCGGTCATGCCTCGGCGCCTTCGTACTGTGACCATTTGCTGCGACGGTCGAGGCGACGACCGCGCAGCCGGAATGAAAGAGCAAGGCGCGGCGGCTGATCCTGGACGTGGCGAACTCTCCTCTTCACTTTACGGCAGGCCCGAGCGGATGCCGTGAACATCACCAACACCGTAACACAACGGTTCGTGCATTCATGTCAGGATGGATAGCGAGGAAACCGCGCTTGAAGCTCGAGCGCGCGGAACATTCGAGTAGCCGGCTGACCGGACCGGAGCCGGTGAAGGGGTCGACATCCAAATGCAGGCCAAGCGCCTCACCGGTCTGATCGGCGGATTCCCGACGCAGATAAGAAAAAGGCCGGGCGCGAAAGCGGCCCGGCCAAAGTATGAAGGTCATAACCTTCAGAGGGGAACATCGCCCGGCGCAATGGGAGGAAAACACCGAGCGATAGCTCCTATGTGGGCCTGAAGCGGCATATTTTCCACGAACGGAATTCCAAAAAAAGCTGGAAACGCGAAAAAATCTCGCTCAAATCCGACGAAATCGTCAGCCGATGGCCGCTGCTTTTTCCAGAAGGTCGGCATAGTGACGCCGCGCCACGTCGGGATGCGACCGCAGGCGGCTTTTCAGTACATTGGTTCCGACGTTGCGGAAGAGCGGATTGTCGGGATCGCTGGCCGGGCCGCGCGCTTCGGCAGCGAGTTCCTCCGGCAGGTCGAGCAGCGGGATGGTGGCATCGAGCCGGGCGCTGAAGAAGAACGGCACGGAAATCCGTTCTATGCCAGCCGGCGGCGTGACGACGCGATGCACGGTCGCCCTGAGATAGCCGTTCGAGGCGAGCTCCAGCAACTCGCCGATGTTGACGACGAGCGTTCGCGGGATCGGGTCGACATCGACCCAGCTGCCGTCATATTCGACCTGCAGGCCCTTGTTCTCATCCTGCAGCAGAAGCGTGAGAAAGCCGCCATCCTTATGCGCGCCGACGCCCTGGTCGTCGCCGGTGGCGTGGCGGCCAGGATAGCGCACGATCTTCATGCGGTGGTTCGGCTCACCGCGATAGATCGGATCGAAAGCATCCTCCGGCTGGTCGAGCGACAGCGCGAAGGCTTTCAGCAGCCGGATCGCCACGTCGGTCGCCTTGGCCTGCCAGGCAAGCAGCGCGGGCTTCAGATCGGGAAGCGCGGCCGGCCACTGGTTCGGACCCTGCAGCCGCGTCCAGGCCGGCACGCCCGGCCCTTGCGCAATCGTCGTGCGTTCGACGCCGATGTCGAGCTGCTCGCGCCAGTCGGCCCTGCCTTTAGTCAGCTCGCCGCCGGCGCGCGTATAGCCACGGAACTGCGGCGACTTGACCATCTCGATGTCGAGCTTGTCGGCCTCCGGCAAGGCGAAGAAGCGACGCGCGGCGTCGAGCACTGCATCGATCTTCGGCTGGGTGATGCCGTGGCCGCTCAGATAGAAGAAGCCGACATCGCGAGCGGCGGTACGCAGATCGAACAGAAATGTCCGCAGTTCCGATGCGCCCTGCTCCAGGCGGTCGAGATCGAGCACCGGAATTATTCTGGGCATGGACAGGCTCCTCTTGGCGATAACTCTTTTTTTCGCAATCCCGGACGGAAAACCCTGGAATTGTGACTGCGATCCCTTCGCACGATGACATCAGCATCATTGCCGGTGAAGAAACGCACCGCCCAATCTCATTGCAAACGGAGCAAGCCGGCGCTCAATTCCCAGCTTTTGCGGCAAATTGCGTTCGCGCCGGCATCCCTGCCCGACCAGTCAGCGATGATCCAGCCGCGCAACCAGCCGGTCGCCGATCCACTGGATGCCGCAGACCAGCACGATGAGAACGACGACCACGGCGACCATGACGCTGGTCTCGAAGCGCTGATAGCCGTAGCGGATGGCCAGATCGCCGAGACCGCCGGCGCCAGCCATGGCCGAGGCGCCGACCAGCGTCACCAGCGTCACGGTAAAGCCGGCGACGATGCCCGGTAGCGCTTCCGGCACCAGCGCCTCGCGGATGATCGCCCATCGGTTGCCGCCCATGGCGCGCCGCCTCAATCAGCCCGTGATCGACCTCGCGCAGCGAAACTTCGGCGATGCGGGCGTAGTAGGGCGTGGCGACGATCGACAGCCGCACGATCGCCGCCCAGGTGTCGATCGAGGTGACGCCGATCAGCCGCG
>NZ_VFWS01000330.1:0-1603 GCF_006443065.1 Mesorhizobium sp. B1-1-5
GCCACAGGAACAGCAGCGCCGACAGGATCGGCAGCGGCGACAGATAGAGCATTTCGGGCAGCACGAACCATTTGGCGAAGATGCGCGGGCTGGCGAAGGGCGTGGCCAGCGACTCGGCAGCCATGCCGAGCGCGGTCAGCACCAATGTGGTGCGCAGCCAGCGCACCGCCTTTTTCTGCAAGTCGCCTTCGGCCTTGTAGATGACCCAGGCCGCCCCCATCGCGGCGTAGGCCGCCGCCAGGCAGAACGCCACCAGCACGCCGAACGCCATGCCGCCCAGGCCGAAGTCGAGGCCAAGCACATAGACGCCCAGCATATAGCCTTGCGCCAGCGAGGCGATGAGCGAGCCGAGGAAGAAGATGCGGTTCCAGCGATGCTTGCGCTCCGTCGCCACCTTGGCGCGGAAGTCGAAGGCCACGCCGCGCAGGATGAGGCCGACCAGAAGCACGAACACCGGGATATAGAGCGCGCTGAGGATGACGCCATGCGCCATCGGAAAGGCGACCAGCAGAAGGCCGACGGCCAGCACCAGCCAGGTCTCGTTGGCATCCCAGAACGGGCCGATGGCGGCGATCATGGTGTCCTGCTCGGCGTCCTCGGCCGCCGCGAACAGGATGCCGATGCCGAGATCGAAGCCGTCGAGAATGACGTAGATCAGGATGGCGAGGCCCATCAGGCCGGCGAAGATGAGGGGGAGCAGGGTCGGCCAGTCATAGGTCATTTCTCTCTCTCCTACTCGCCAGCCGCGGGCTGCGACATCGGCTTGTTGAGCACGCCCGGCAGCGGCGAGGTGTCGCCGTCCTTGGCCGCCTTCAGCGCCAGGTGGACCAGAACGCCGAGATAGGCGATCAGCAACAGCACGTAGAGAGCGAGATAGACGGCCAGCGTCAGCGCCACATGGCTGCCGGCCACCGGGCCGACGGCGTCGGCGGTCCTCAGCACGCCCGTCACCAGCCAGGGCTGGCGGCCGATCTCCGTCGTATACCAGCCGGCGAGCGTCGCCACCCAACCGGAGATGGTCATCGGCACCATGAGCAGCGCCAGCGGCCTCGGCAAGCTATGACGGCGCTTGAGGAAGAAGGCGGCCGACCAGGAGACGGCGAGCATCAACAGGCCCGTGCCGACCATGACGCGAAAACCCCAGAACACCGGGAAGACGGGCGGATGGTTGCCGGGATAATCGTTGAGCCCCGGCACCACACCGCCGGCGCTGTGCCGCAGGATCCAGCTCGCCCCGTCGGGAATGGTCACCTCGAACCTGTTTTCCCTGGCCGCTTCATCCGGAATGGCAAACAGCACCAGCGGCACGTTGGGGCCGGTGTTCCAGTTGGCCTCCATGGCGGCGATCTTCTGCGGCTGGTGCTCGAGCGTGTTCAGGCCGTGCTGGTCGCCGGCAAGGATCTGGATGGGGATGAGGATGGCGGCGGTGAAGACGCCGGTGCGCAGCGCCTTCCACATCGATTCCGAGCGGTCGCCCTTGAGATAGCGCAGCGCCGACAGGCCGGCTATGAGGAACGATACCGTAAGCCCGGAGGCGAGCAGCATATGGACGAGACGGTAGGGCATGGAGGGATTGAAGAGGATCGCCCACCAGTCGACGGCG
>NZ_VFWS01000331.1:0-1603 GCF_006443065.1 Mesorhizobium sp. B1-1-5
TCGGTATTCTGTCCTGAATCGGCTGCCAGGATCGCGTTCTCGGGCATACGCCTGCCGAATGCCTTGACCACGAGTTGCGGCTTCAGCGGCACATCCGGCTTGGCTTCGGATAATGCCATTGCATCGCGCCAGCGGGTCATTTCCTGCCGCGCCTTTTCCAGGAAGGAGCGGTCGCTCTTGCGCTCGAGGCGTTCGTTGAGAAGACGCAAGGTGTCGGCGGCATCGCCTACGAGCCCTGCCTCGACGGGGTAGCGCAGGCCGATCCTCTGCGCGTCACGGTCGATCTGGACGCCGCGCGCCTTGCCGGGTTCGGGATAGTATTCGATGTAGGGGAACGTCGATCCGACAATCAGCAGGGCGTCGCATTCGCTCAGCGCATCCTGCGAGGCGCGGGTGCCGAGAATGCCGATGCCGCCAGTCGTATTCGGATGGTCATCAGGGAGCACGGCTTTGCCGAGCAGCGCCTTGGCGACGGGCGCCGCCAGCAGGTCCGACGCGCGTTCGAGTTCTTCGCGTGCGCCGAGTGCGCCGCGCCCGGCCAGGATAGCGACTTTTTTCGCCGCATTGAGAATCTCAACCGCCTGGTCGAGCTGGTCGGCAGCCGGAAGCCGGCTGCCTTCGAACCATCGATCGGGGGTGTGGGAGGGCCGGTTTCGCTTCGAGCGGTCCGCCTCGGGCAACTCGTTTTCCTGTACATCGCTGGCAATCGACAGATGGGCGACGCCGCGCCGGGCAAGAGCCGAGCGGCAGGCGAGACCCGCCAGGTTTTCCATGTGGGCGGCATCGGAGACCTGCGCGTTGAAGATCGCGACGTCGTTGAAGGCGCGGGTCAGGTCGACGTCCTGCTGCGTAAAAGTCTCGATAAGGTCGTGGAACTGCATGCCGGTGATGGCAAGCACGGGAGCCTGGTCGAGCTTGGCGTCATAGAGGCCGGTAAGGAGGTGTGTGCCCCCCGGTCCCGAGGTGGCCAGGCAGACGCCCAACCTGCCGGTCCATTTGGCATAGGCGCACGCCATGAAGGCGGCAGATTCCTCGTGCCTGACCTGGACGAACCGGATGCGGTCCTGACGGGTGCGCAACGCCTCCATGATGCCGTTTATGCCGTCGCCCGGCAGGCCGAAGACGACCTCCACTTTCCAGTTGATCAGCGTGTCGACGAGGATTTCGGCGGCATTGGGCATGGCGGATTTCCTTTATTGAGCACGCCGCCCTCTCGAACCGAGAGGAGGTTCAGTGTTTCGTATCGGGATCGGGACAGAGCTGCCGTACGTCCTCAGGCAGCGAGGCGCGGACCTTTCTGATCTGACCAGGGTCGATATGATGAAAGAGGACCTTGAAGACCGATTGAACCGCGGCTTTCGGGTCGACGGGACGCGTATCGTTCATGCCCTGCTCAACGGGGCCGAGAAACTCTTCAAGAGAACGGCTCTTTTGCGGCAGGCGTGACGGCTCGAACTGCTCATAGTAGGTGCCGCGCACGAGCAGCGGCAACTGCGCTCCAAGATGCGAAGCCATGTCGACCGGCAGCCGGTCCCTGACGGTGCGCAGGACGACGCCGAGCAGGTGCCAAGCGAACTGGCGATCCTGTCCGTGGTCGGCCATG
>NZ_VFWS01000332.1:0-1601 GCF_006443065.1 Mesorhizobium sp. B1-1-5
GGCCACGCTCGCGCATCCCGGCAACGCTCACCTCGTCGACCGCGCTTCGGTGCTCGTCGCCAATGTCGCGCTTTCGGGCCGCGCCAGGACGGCGGCCGGCCTCGGCGACAATGATTTCGATTTCGTCATCATGAATCCGCCCTTCAACGCCGCGCAGGACCGCGCCACGCCCGAGCGCTTGAGAAAGGAAGCGCATGTCATGGAGGACGGGCTGTTAGAGGGCTGGATCCGCAGCGCCGCAGCAGTGGTCAGGCCGCGCGGCGGGCTTGCCGTCATCGCGCGGCCCGAGCAACTCGGTTCGCTTCTCGATGCGATCGCGGGCCGTTTCGGCGACGCCGAGATGCTGGCCGTGCATCCCCGCCCCGATGCCGCGGCGATCCGCATCATCGTCAGGGCAACGCTCGGGGCGCGCGGCAAACTCGCTATTCGGCCGCCTTTGATGCTTCACGCGCAGACGGGCGACGGCCCGTCGGAACGGACGGAGATGATCAACAACGGCCTCGCCTCCTTGTTCGGAGATTGAACACAACCTGGCCGCGATGGCCGCGGCATTGCCGTTGGCCTTGAAATTCCTACATGCTGGCAACCCATCGAGCGGAGATCGACCTCAGTGAAACGCCTTTTCAACCGCCTGCTGCCGAAATCCTGGCGTTCCACGGTCGTCACCATTCCGGTTATCCGGTTGCACGGCACCATCCTGGCGGGCGGCGGCCCGTTCCGTCCCAGCCTGTCGCTTGCCTCCACCGCCGGGCTGATCGAAAAGGCGTTTTCCTTCGATGCGCCTGCCATCGCCATCTCCATCAATTCGCCCGGCGGCTCGCCGGTGCAGTCGCGGCTGATCTTCAAGCGTATCCGCGACCTGGCGACCGAGAAGAACAGAAAGGTGCTGGTCTTCGTCGAGGACGTCGCTGCCTCGGGCGGCTACATGATCGCGGTCGCCGGCGATGAGATTTTCGCCGACCCGTCGTCCATCGTCGGCTCGATCGGCGTGGTCTCGGCTTCGTTCGGCTTCCCGGAGCTGATGAAGAAGATCGGCGTCGAGCGCCGCGTCCCCACCGCTGGCCAGAACAAGTCGGTGCTTGATCCATTCAAGCCCGAGAAAAAGGAAGACATCGAACGGCTGAAGGCGCTGCAGCTCGAAGTGCACGAAACCTTCATCGATCTGGTCAAGGAGCGGCGCGGCACCAAGCTCAAGGACGATCCCGACCTGTTCACGGGCCTGTTCTGGACCGGCAAGCGCGGCCTGGAGCTTGGGCTTGTCGATGCGCTCGGCGACATGCGATCCGTGCTCAAGACGCGGTTCGGGGCGAAAACCCAACTCAAGCTGATCTCGGCGCCGCGCGGTTTGTTCGGCCGCTTCGGGCTGTTCGGCTCGAGCAAGGGATTTTCGGCGCCCGATATTGCCGCCGCTGCCACCGGGGGCGTGATCGATGCGGCGCAAGAGCGCGCTTTGTGGGCGCGCTTCGGGCTTTGAAAACCCGGCAAAACCGTCTAGCATGAACCTCGAAGTTCCATGCATGTCGTTTTTCTCCAGAAACCGCCTTTGGACGACATGCGCCAACCGACCCGACCGGCCGCCCTTCGCCGGCCCAGCGTGGGAG
>NZ_VFWS01000333.1:0-1600 GCF_006443065.1 Mesorhizobium sp. B1-1-5
TCGCAGCCGCCGATGATCTCTGACGATCTGCGTCGCCAGGCCGACCATTTCATCGACCTGATGACGTTGAAGAACGAGGTGGGCCGCGATCCCTCCGAAAGGCCGGTGCGCCGACCCGAACCGGCCGAGACGGAAGAGGACGAGTACTGAGGGCGGCTGCGTTGGCCGCACATCTGGCCGCCTCCCCGGAACCCGATCGCGATTGCCCGCTCTGTCCGCGGCTGCACGGTTTCATTGCCGAGTGGCGGCAACGCGAGCCATCGTGGTTCAACGCGCCGGTTCCGACCTTCCTGCCGCCCGAAGGCGACGATTCGGTCCGGCTGCTGATCGTCGGGCTTGCGCCCGGCCTGCGCGGAGCGAACCGCACGGGCCGGCCTTTCACGGGCGACTATGCCGGCGACCTGCTCTACGGCACGTTGATCGCGCACGGCTTGGCGCGCGGCGAGTTCAAGGCACGGCCTGACGATGGGTTGGAGCTCGTTGGAACGGCAATCACCAACGCCGTCCGCTGCGTGCCTCCCGAGAACAAGCCTGTGGGCGCCGAGATCGCCACCTGCCGGACTTTCCTTGTGCCGACGATCGCACGGTTTCCCAATTTGCGGGCCGTGCTGACACTTGGTTCGATCGCGCACCAGTCGACCGTGCGGGCACTGGGCCAGCGCGTCGCCGCCTATCCCTTCAAGCATGGCGGGCGGCAGGAGGCCGATGGCATTACGCTGTTTTCCAGCTATCACTGCTCGCGCGACAACACCAACACCGGCGTGCTGACCGAAGCGATGTTCGTCAGCGTTTTCAGGGAAATTGCGGCGTTCCTGGATTCGTAGGGTCTGGAATTGCCTTACAACGCCGGCGCGAACAACGCGGCCAGCGTCTCCTGACCGCCTTGCAGGACGTTCAGGTCGACGTCACCGACGATGCCCTCGACGCGGCCCCTGTTGTGGTACTGCCAGTAGACCCAATCGTCGCGACCCGGCTCGAGCAGCAGTGAGCGAAGCCAGAGCGGACGGGCGGCGATCTGTCCTGCATAGGCCGTTGCTGCATCGTCGGTCAGATAGATGATGGCCTTCTTGCCAAAGGCGGCTTCAACGGGACCGAGGAAGGCCTGGAGTTCGGCATCGAGTTGTTCGGGCGAAGGGCGCTGCGGGCAATTGCCGCCGAACTCGATGTCGACGACCGGGGGCAGCAAAGGCTGGTCGTGCGGCACCACGGCGATGAAATTCTTTGCCTGGTCGGCGCCCGGCCGGCAGAAGGTGAAAAAGTGATAGGCGCCGACAGCGAGCCCGGCAGCACGAGCCTCGCGCAGATTGATGGCAAAGGCATCGTCGACATGATCGCCGCCCTCGGTCGCCTTGATGACCGCAAAGGCGACATCGGCGGCGGCAACGCGTCGCCAGTCGATCCGGCCCTGATGATGCGAAACGTCGATGCCCCTGACAGGATATTTGCCGCGATCCGGAGAAAACGCATGGAAATAGAAGAAGCCGCCAGCGACCATGAGCATTGCAAAAACCAGGCTGACCGATCCCCAGAGGATGATCCGGTTCTTCAAGACTGTCCCCTCCGGTATTCTGCCTCCTTGGCTAGAACCCTGAAAGCCAAA
>NZ_VFWS01000334.1:0-1593 GCF_006443065.1 Mesorhizobium sp. B1-1-5
ATCTCGAAATCGACGCCAAGGGCCGCCCAGCGCATTCCGAAATCGGGCTTCCACTGCAGCTTCACCTTGCCGCCGGTAACCGGCAGCGTGGTCTCGGTACCGTCATCGTCGAAGGTGATGGTGCCCGCCCTGGCATCGACATGCTTCATGGGAACGTAGAGCACGCGGCCGCTCTTCGGCGAGATCGGCAGGAACGGGCTGTAGGTCGCCTGCCGCTCCTCTCCCAGCGTCGGCAGCATCACCGCCATGATCTGGTCGTAGCGTTCGGCCGCGCGCAACAGCATCGCGTCGAAGCGGCCGGCCTTGTAGTACTGCGTCGCGCTGGCGAACTCGTAGTCGAAGCCGAACGTGGCGAGGAAGCGGCAGAGCATCGCGTTGTTGTGGTCGGCGAAACTCGCATAATCGCCGCCGAAAGGGTTGGGCACCGAAGACAGCGGCTTGTGCAGGTGCGGCTCCAGCGCCGCGCGATCCGGCACACTGTCGGGTATCTTGCGCATGCCGTCCATGTCGTCGGAAAAGCACAGCAGCTTGGTAGCGACCTTGTCCTGCGTGATGACGCGGAAGGCATGCCGCACCATCGACGTGCGCGCCACCTCGCCGAACGTGCCGATATGCGGCAGGCCGGACGGGCCATATCCGGTTTCGAACAGCACCGTTTGCGGGAGTTCGCGGCCCTTGTAGCGCTCAATGATCTTGCGGGCTTCCTCGAACGGCCACGCCTTGCTTTCGGCCGCCGCCGTCAGCACTTCGGGATTGAGATCGATGATGTTTGATCCCGCCATGTCACTGTTTTCCAAATTAGACGCCGGCAAAGCCGCAAGTGAGGATTTTTCAACCGGTCTCTATGCGCGCCTGACCGGAGCGTCAACGAGCGCGGCGCTTTTTCCTTGCAGCGCAGGGAACGCGTTCCTACCTTCGCAGCCCGTATCGAGGAGTTGTTGAATGCCGACCCCGCATGAAGCGCTGATCTACCTGATGGTCATCACCTCCGCCTCCGACCGCGACATGACGGATGTCGAGCTGGCGCGGATCGGCGAGGTCGTCCGCTCATGGCCGGTGTTCGAGGATTTCGACCACGACCGCCTGGTTGGCGTCGCCCAGGCCTGCCAGAAGAAGCTGCATGAAAAGGGCGGGCTGGAGGGTGTCCTGGCAAGCGTGGCCGAGGCCCTGCCGGAGCGCCTGCGCGACACCGCCTATGCGGCCGCCTTCGAGGTCGCGGCCGTCGATCTCGAAATGCGGATGGAGGAGGTGCGGGTGCTCCAACTCATTCGCCTCGAGCTCGATCTCGACACGCTGACCGTCGCGGCGATCGCGCGTGCGGCCAAGGCGCGCCTGCGCACGCTGACCTGAGCGGCGACACTCAACCCGACCGGAAGAAACTGACCGGCACCGGATCAGAAAAAGCTGACCGGGACCGGATCAGAAGAAACTGACCGGGACCGGATCAGAAGAAACTGACCGGGAAATAGCGCAGGTAGAACTCGGCGAAGGTGCCTTTGATCGAGATTTCCTGCAGCGCGTAGTCGAGAGCGGCGGCCAGCGCCGGGTCATCGGATCGGGCGGCGATGGCCATGCCCGAACCCAGATATTCCG
>NZ_VFWS01000335.1:0-1591 GCF_006443065.1 Mesorhizobium sp. B1-1-5
GGTTGATGGAACGCAGCAGCGTGCTCTTGCCGGAGCCGCTCGGGCCGATGATTGCGACGATCTGCCCACGTTCGACCGATAGGTCGATACCTCTGAGGACCTCGACGGCGCCAAACGATTTGCGTGCGCCGCGGACCTCGACCATCGGCCGCTGCGTGCTCATCGGGAAACCTCCACATGTCTTTCGAACCTATGCAGGGCCGCTTCGAGCGCGAGGTTGAGAATGTAGTAGAGCGCGGCGGCAGTGATGTAGAATTCGAAAGGGCGAAACGTTTCGCTGATCGCCAGTTGCGCCGAGTGAACCAGCTCGGCAATGCCGATGACCGAGACGATGGAGGATTCCTTCAACAGCGCGATCAAATTGCTGCCGATCGGCGGCGCCGTGTTGCGGATGGCCTGCGGTATCACGACATGGCGCAGCGTCTGCCACTTGCCGAAGCCGATGCTGCGTGCACCTTCCGTCTGGCCGACATCGACGGCCACGATGCCCGCGCGGATGACATCGGCATTGTAGACGGCAAAATGCAGTCCAAGGCCGACAATGCCGGCCACGAGGGCAGGGATGTCGATGCCGACCTGCACCAGGCCAAAATAGATCAGGAAGAGCTGCAACAGCAGCGGCGTGCCCATGAACACCCACATGAAGGCGCGCACGGGGTAGGCCAGGATTGCCGGCGCGTAGAGTACGACAACCGCAAAGAAGATGCCGCCGGCGAAGCTAAGCGCTCCCGCCGAGACCGTCAGCACTGATGTCCACCAGGCGCCGGTCAGCAGAAGATCCCAGTAGGGCGCGATGACTGTGAAATCCAGGCCTTGCATCGTGTTCTGCCTCAGACGATCGCGAAGCGTTTGTCGAGCATGTCGACTATGCGGGCGACGGCATAGACCATGATCATGTAGAGCAGGGCCGCGACGCCGAAGATTTCGAACGGCTTGTAGGTGGAGCCGATGAAGCGCTGCGCGGTGTAGGTCAATTCCACGACCGAGATGGTGGACACCAGGGCCGAGCCTTTCAGCAGCGCAACCGTGTTGACGCCGAGCGGGCGGATCATCAGCCTGGCGGCTTGCGGCAGCACCACCTTGCGCAAGGTCTGGAACCGGCCGAATCCGATCGTGCGGGCTGCCTCCGTCTGGCCGCGGTCGACCGCCACCACCGCGCCCCGGATTGATTCCGCCATATACGCGCCGATATTGAGGCCGAGGCCGATCACGCCGGCCGCGAACGGATCCAGATTGATGCCGATCTGCGGGCCGCCGAAATAGAGCACGAAGAGCTGGATCAGGCACGGTGTGCCGCGAAACAGGCTCACATAGAGCGTGCCGACGGCCCGCAGGATCGCCGATCTCGACATTCTTGCGGTCGCGGCAAGTGCTGCCACGGCCAGCCCCAGAACCAGGGCCAGCGCTGTCAGTTCCAGCGTCACCAAGGCGGCTTCCACGAAGAACGGGAAGACGCGCTGCATCAAGGAGAAATCCATGGAATGGCCCGGCGCAGTGGCTTTCGGCTTCAGGCGGCCTGGACCGCCGAAGCCTGGCGAAGTTAGCGGATGTCGCTGCCGACCCAGTGCATCGATATCTTCTCGTATGTACC
>NZ_VFWS01000336.1:0-1587 GCF_006443065.1 Mesorhizobium sp. B1-1-5
TCCCTTGAAGTAGAGCACCGGCATGATGAAGCGGTCGCAGGCCGGATCGCGGTCGTAATAGGCCTGGATATCGACACGCACGATGGTCGGCCAATCCTTGTCGTCGGCCAGCATCGACTTGAAGGTCTGGCGGATGAGATCGGAACCTATGTCCTGGTGCGCCAACCGCTCGGCCAGCCGGTGGATGACCGCCTCCTCCAGGCTCTCCTGGTTGAGGATGGTCGAATAGAGGAAGGCGGCGAGCAGCGGGTCGCGATTGACCGCGTCCATCGCTTCGTCACGGATCGAGCGCCAGATCGGATCGACCGGCTGCAACGCGCTGTGTCGGGAAATGCTGATGCTGTTCATCGACGTCGTCCTGCCGCCTTGCCTAATGTCGAGCCGCACATATAAGCCAGATCATAGCACGGTTGAACTCAATTTTCCTTAGTGCTCTGTCAAATGGATTTGGTTCGCGGGAATTCAAGCCGGCATGGAAAATGAACTCTTGCTCGACAATGCCCTCAAACGCGAGCTTTCCGCCCTCTATGAGGGACGGGATCGCCACTACCACAACCTTGCCCATATCGAGGCGATGCTGGCGCTCGCCGGCGAGTACCGGAAGCTGCTCGGCGATCCCGAGGCCGTCGAGGCGGCGATCTGGTTCCACGACGCCGTCTATGACAGCCGGGCCAAGGACAACGAGGCGCAAAGCGCAGCGCTCGCGGAAAAGAAGCTCGCGGGCCGCATCGACGCCCAGCGCCTCGGCCGCATCTGCGCCATGATCCTTGCCACCGCAACACACCAGTTGCCGGGCTTCGAAGACACGGCCGCGGTGCGTGACGCCGCTCTTTTCCTGGACATGGACCTGTCGATCCTCGGCGCAGCGCCGGATGCATTCGATGCCTATGAGCGCGCGATCCGCGCCGAATATCAATGGGTGGAGGAGCCGATATGGCGGGCCGGACGTGGCGCGGTGCTGAACAGCTTCCTGACACGCCCGCACATCTTCCACAGCGAGGAATTCCGCCGGCGCTTCGAGCAGCAGGCTAGGCTGAATCTCACCCGGTCGCTCGAAGCGCTGCAAAAACCGGGGTGATATCGGGCTTGTGCCTTTCGGTTTATCGGGCTCTTACGCCGGGTCAAAGCGGATTTTCGGCGTAGAATTCCAGCACACGCCGCTTGAAGGTCTTGTCGCCGACGGCCAGCATATGGTCACGGCCTTCGATGTGGAAAGCCTTGGCGTTGGGCATCAGTGCGGCAAGTTCGTCGGGCGAGCCGCCAATGTCATCGGTGGTGCCGACGGCGATCAGCGTCGGCTGGGCGATCCGGGCAATTTCATCCTCGCTCAGCAACTCGCGGGAGGTGGCAATGCAGGCCGCGAGCGCCCGGCGGTCGCTGCGAGTCTGGTCGGCGAAGGCGCGAAACGAACGGCCGCGGGGATGAGTGGTCTTGGCCGGATCGTCGGCAAGAAGGGCTGCCGCGATCGGATCCCAATCGCCGACGCCGTCGATCATGCCGATGCCGAGACCGCCGAAGACCAGCGTCGCCACCTTGTCGGGATCCGACAGCGCCAGGAATGCCGCTATCCTCGCGCCCATCGAATAG
>NZ_VFWS01000337.1:0-1586 GCF_006443065.1 Mesorhizobium sp. B1-1-5
AGCCGACGACGTCGCTGACCTCGCGCGAGACCGAGCGGCTGTTCGAGGTGATCGCGACGCTGAAGGCGCAAGGCATCGCCATCATCTACATCAGCCATCGCATGGAAGAGGTCTACCAGCTCGCCGACCGCGTCAGCGTGCTGCGCGACAGCGGCTATGTCGGCACGCTGGAGCGCGCCGACCTCAGCGCCTCGCGCCTCGTTTCGATGATGGTCGGCCGCGATCTCTCGGCGTTCTACAAGAAGGATCACCGCCCGCCGGGCGAAAAGCGCGCCGTGGCGCTGTCGGTGCGCGGCATGTCCGACGGCAGGCTGCTGAAGGACTGCTCCTTCGACCTCTATCACGGCGAGGTGCTGGCGCTGGCGGGCCTCGTCGGCTCGGGTCGCACCGAACTTGCCAGGCTCATCTTCGGCGCCGACCGGCGCAGCGCCGGCACGCTGGAGCTCGACGGCAAGCCGATCGCCATCGGCTCGCCGCGCGAGGCGCTCGATGCCGGCATCGCCTATCTCACCGAGGACCGCAAGGAACTCGGCCTATTCCTCGACATGTCTATTTCCGACAACATCAACATGGGCGTGCTGGCCAGGGATGCGCGCGCCGGCGGCTTGCGGGACTTCGCCGCCGCCGACAGGCGCGCTGCGAAAGCCGTCGCCGATCTCTCGATCCGCACCCGCTCGGCGCAGGCCAATGCCGGTTCGCTGTCGGGCGGCAACCAGCAGAAGGTGCTGCTGGCCCGCCTGCTGGAGACCGAACCCAAAGTGGTCATCCTCGATGAGCCGACGCGCGGCGTCGATGTCGGCGCCAAATCGGAAATCTACCGGCTGATCGACAATCTCGCCAACAGGGGCATCGCCATACTGATGATCTCCAGCGAATTGCCAGAGGTGATCGGCGTCGCCGATCGGGTGTTGGTGATGCGCGACGGCGCCATAGCGGGCGAGGTGACGGCGTCCCGGGGCGAGGCGCTTCGCCAGGAAGCGATCATGGAACTTGCGACGGGAGCGGCCCAGGAAGGACCGAAGGGATGACCGACAGAACGACCGCGACGACGAGTGTGGATCAGGCGGCGGTCAGGAGCCGGCGGCTGCGCACGGCTCTCGCCGCGCTCGGCATGCTGCCGGTGCTGGTGTTGCTGGCGGCCGGCTTCCAGTTCATCAATCCGCGTTTTCTCACCGGCACCAACCTGTTGATCGTCACGCAGCAATCGTCGATCAACATCGTGCTCGCCGCCGGCATGACCTTCGTCATCCTCACCGGCGGCATCGACCTGTCGGTCGGCTCGATCCTTGCCGCTTCCGCAATGGTGGCGGTGCTGGTGTCGCTGGTGCCGGACTGGGGCCTGCTCGGCGTGCCGGCGGCCATTCTGGTCGGTCTCGGCTTCGGGGTCATCAACGGGCTGCTCATCGCCTATATCAGGCTGCCGCCCTTCATCGTCACGCTGGGCTCGCTCACCGCCGTGCGCGGCGTCGCCCGCCTGCTCGGTGAAGACACGACCGTGTTCAACTCCGACCTGCCGTTCGACTTCATCGGCAATGGATCGCTGTTCGGCGTTCCCTGGCTGGTCATCATCGCGCTGACGGTGGTGG
>NZ_VFWS01000338.1:0-1566 GCF_006443065.1 Mesorhizobium sp. B1-1-5
CACTGCTACTTCGGCCATGTCCCCTCCGGGCGCGTTCGGTTCGTTGGGCGGTTCACCCATGTCTGGATGTTTTCCGCTGGTCATGCAAACGAACACGCGCCGCGCCGCCGTTCTTTGGCCTACCCGCCTTCATTCAGATTAACGGAGCAAGGGCGCCAACCCTATGCCCCTTGTGCGACGGTCGGACCGAAGGTCCGGGTGAGGGCCGGCGCCGCCTCCCCGCCTAGGCGAGGGTAAGTCAGGCGATGGCTCACATCCCCGTCAGATCGCTCATCAGGCCCGATGCCACCGACAGCCGCGACACGGTGATGTCGCCGCCCTCGGTCAGCGCCTGCAGCCGTTCGCGGGTGCGGCCGATCCTCTCCCCGCCGGCCTCCAGCCACGCCGCCACCGGGTCGGCTGCCCCGGCGTGGTTCACGAGTGCCGCCACCGCGATGCCGCGCCGCGCGGTCCCGATCGTGTCGGTGGCGCGCGACAGGGCGAGCTGGTCGTAATAGTCCGCCGGTGTGATGGAGCGGGCCGCCTCCTCGACGCGCGGAATACGGAAGGCGTCGCTGACCGCGAAGAAGGCCTTCGCCGCGGCGACGATGTCGGCGCCTGCCGTTCGCGCCGTCAGCGCGATGTCGGGGATCAGCTCCGCCACATCGGCCAGCGCCAGTTGCGCTGCCAGCCTGTCCGGCGCCCCGGCCTTGAACAGTCCATGCCGCTTCTCGTCGATCCGTTCGCGCGAATAATCGGGGAGCAGCGAAACGAGTTTCGGCTCCCGCGCCTTGCGGGCCTCCTGCAATTCGGCGATGCGCTGGGCAAGCGGCGCCGTGCCGGCGTCGTTCTTCAAGTACCAGCCGCTGGTCACGTAGATCAGCCGGCTGACCGCCTGGTAGAGATCGAGCTGCATCTGGCCGTCGATCTGATTGTCGAGCGCGTCGATCTCGCGGTAAAGCGCCGGCAAGGCAAAGCCGTCGCGCACCACGGCGAAGGTGCGCACCCCGTCGGCGGCGGTGCGCCCCGTCGCTTCCCGCAACCGGTTGACGAAGGAGGGACCGCCGCGGTTGACCAGCTCATTGGCGACGACGCGGGCGATGATCTCGCGGCGCAGGCGATGGCCGTGGATCTCGGCGGCATATTTCTTCGCCATCCGGTCGGGGAAATAACCCATCAGGTCGCGGTCGAAATGCGGCTCGTCAGGCACGTCGCTTGCGACGATGTCGGAAAACAGCACGATCTTGGCATAGGCGAGCAGCACGCCGAGCTCGGCCCTGGTCAGCGGCTCGCCGCGCGCCTCGCGCTCGGCAAGGGCCGTCGGCGAAGGCAACGTCTCGACCGTGCGGTCGAGCAGGCCGCGCGCTTCCAGCGCCGACATGAAGCGGGCCTGGTGGGCGATGTCGGCGAGGCCGCGCTTGCGGGCGATGGAGAGCGCCAGCGTCTGCTGGTAGTTGTTGGACAGGACCAGCTCGCCGACCTCGCCGGTCATCTCGGCGAGAAGCTTGTCGCGCGCAGGCCGGGTCAACGACCCTTTGCGCATGGCGGACGCCAGCGCGATCTTGATATTGACCTCGACGTCGGAAC
>NZ_VFWS01000339.1:0-1565 GCF_006443065.1 Mesorhizobium sp. B1-1-5
ATTCATGGATCTGTCCTTTCGACGGGTAGACGGCGCCGCCGCCGGCCGGATCGCCGGCGGAACGGCAAAAATAAACCTCCTGCTCGGGGTGCAAAAAAATCTCGAAGCCGGCGCTGCGCAACATCGCTTCGGTGCAGGCGCGGTTGGGAATCCACCAATTGGTCGGATCGTCGGCATATCGATGTTCGATGAAATGCAGTTTCGGAAATTCCGGCAGCTCGAACAGGTCGTGCGTCCAGAAATGATAATTCTGCTCAAGCGCAGGCAGATCGGCGCTGCCGCGTTGCATGGACTGGAAGATCATCAGGTCGCCGGCGACATTCCCGCGGATCAGGTCGAGCGCGAGCAGGGGATGGCGCAGCTGGTAAAGAACCCCCCTGAACAGCACGATGTCGAATGTCTCGCGCAGGGCGCCGACGTCATAAACCGAAAGCTTCTGGAACTCGATGTCGCAGTCCGCGATCTCGGCGGCAAAGCGCGCCTGTGCCAGATAGGCCTCGTCGAAATCGATGCCGAGGACGCGACCGGCGCCGCGCCGTTTCATTTCGATGGAATAAAAACCGGCATTGCAGCCGATATCGAGCACGGACTTGCCGGACAGGTCGGCTGGAATGGCATAGGCGAACTTGCGCCATTTGACCAGCGGGTAGTTACCGAGAAAATGGTCCGGAGCAGTTTCGACGCCGGCTAGTTCCATGTTGTGGAACCATGGGCCGAGGGCATCGATACGGCGTTGGATTTCAGCATGGGAATGCAGCATGGCTAAGCTCCTTCGCCCGGAACGGCATGCGAATGTGCAGTAGGCGCGATCATCGTGGGCCGGTGCTGTTTGGACGCAGCAGCGTCGTCGAGCAGCCGAAGGGCCGCGCGATAACCGTTGAAAGTGCCGACATCGACGTAGGCGGCCCCTGCCTTCACCCCATACGCCTGACCGCCCGCCGTCAGGTAGGCGTTGATCAACGTGCCGATATATTCGTCATAGCAATCCCGCTCGCGCCAGAGTGCCGCGAGCTGGTGCAGGACATGGCCCGGCATCTTGAACGCGCCCCATATCCAGTTCGTCGCCGCGTCCTGCCGCTTGACCTGGATTTCCCGCACCCGGCCCTCCTCGTCGAGAACCACGGCATCGAAAAATTCCGGCCGATCCACCGGGAAGAGCAGGAATGACAGCCGGTCGTCCGGCAGACGGCAGAAGCCGTCTTCGGGAAACCAGATCGTATCGGGAAGCCCGATCAACACCGTCTCGTCCGGTGCGACGAGGGGTGCTGCCCGGAAGATGGCGTCGCAAAGGCCAACGGGGTTGGGTTGTACCACGAACAGAGCGGTCGCCGCTCCGTAGCCCGCGGCATAGTATTCGAGAATGTCGGATTTACCCGATCCGATGATGAAACAGACCTTGTCGACGCCGGCGCGCACCATCCGCCGCACCAGGTACTCGCTTACGGCACATGGGCGCTCTGTCTGTCCATCGATCCGGCTCCCGACCGGCAGCAGCTCTTTCGAGAAGCCGAGCGGTTGAATGCGGCTGCCGCGTCCGGCAGCGGGCACGATGCCCAACATCAGAC
>NZ_VFWS01000034.1:0-44507 GCF_006443065.1 Mesorhizobium sp. B1-1-5
ATCTCCCCCCTTGAGGGGGAGATGTCCGGCAGGACAGAGAGGGGGGCGAAGGAACGCCGTCATGCGAAATTAGCCCCCATCAAAACCTCGGAATATCCGGAAACGCCACCTGCCCGCGATGCACATGCATCCTCCCCAGCTCCGCGCACCGGCGCAGCTGCGGAAACACCTTGCCGGGGTTGAGCAGGTGGTTGGGGTCGAAGGCGCATTTCACCCGCATCTGCTGGTCGAGGTCGATCTGGTTGAACATTTCCGGCATCAGGTCGCGCTTCTCGACGCCGACGCCATGCTCGCCGGTCAACACGCCGCCGACCTGGACGCAAAGGCGCAAAATGTCGGCGCCGAAGCTCTCGGCCTTGTCCAGCTCGCCCGGCACGTTGGCGTCGTAGAGGATCAACGGGTGCAGGTTGCCGTCGCCGGCGTGGAAAACATTGGCGACACCTAACCCGTATTTCTGCGAAAGGTCGCGCATGCCGGCAAGCACCCTCGGCAGTTCCTTGCGCGGGATGGTGCCGTCCATGCAGTAGTAGTCAGGCGAGATGCGGCCGACCGCCGGGAAGGCCGCCTTGCGGCCGGCCCAGAAGCTCAGCCGCTCCTGCTCGGATTGCGAGATGCGGCAGGTGGTCGAGCCGTTCCTGTAGGCGATCGCCTCGACGAGGCCGATCAGGTGGTCGACCTCGACACTCGGCCCGTCGAGCTCGACGATGAGCAGCGCCTCGACGTCGAGCGGATAGCCGGCATGGACGAAATCCTCGGCCGCGTGGATCGCCGGGCGGTCCATCATCTCCATGCCGCCGGGGATGATGCCGGCGCCGATGATGTCGGCGACGCATTGACCGCCCTGTTCGCTGGTCGGAAAGCCGATCAAGAGAGCGCGCGCCGTCTCCGGCTTCTTCAATATGCGCACGGTGACCTCGGTGACGACGCCGAGCAGGCCCTCGGAACCGGTCATGACGCCGAGCAGGTCGTAGCCTTCCTGGTCGAGATGGCTGCCGCCGAGACGCACCACCTCGCCGTTCATCAGCACCATCTCGATGCCCAGCACATTGTTGGCGGTGAGCCCGTATTTCAGGCAGTGCACGCCGCCGGAATTCTCGGCGACATTGCCGCCGATCGAGCAGGCGATCTGGGAGGATGGATCAGGGGCGTAATAGAAGCCCTCCTGCTCGACGGCGGTGGTGATGCCGAGATTGGTGACGCCCGGTTGGGCGACGACGACGCGATTGGGATAGTCGATTTGAAGAATGCGGTTGAAGCGGCTCATCACCAGCAGCACCGCATCCTCGAGCGGCAGCGCGCCGCCCGACAGCGAGGTGCCGGAGCCGCGCGGCACGACGCGGATGTTGCGCTCGTTACAGTATTTCAGCACGCGCGAGACCTGGGCGACCGTTTGCGGCAGCACCACGACCAGCGGCAGCTGCCGGTAGGCGGTCAGGCCGTCGCTTTCGAAGGCGCGCATTTCATTGGCCGCGTCGACGACGCCCTCGCCCGGCACGATGATGCGCATGTCGGCGACGATCTCGGCGCGCCGGCGCATCGTTTCGGCATCTGGCTTGGGCATGGCTAGGCCGGATATCGGGCAGCCTCATCCGCTTTTGACTGGTCAAAATCTTTTACCAGCCTGACGTTTTTGTTGCAAATGCTGCTTTGGTCACACGCGGCGGCAAGCGTAACGCCAAGCTTCCGCAGCGGCAATCTGCCGCTGCGGACAGACCCGCGCGTGAAGATGGTTGTCCGCTATTCGCCCGGATGCTTCGCCGGCTCGGAATGCATCTTCCGCACCCGGCGCACGCCCCACCAGACGAGCAGGATGGCGACCGGCACGGAGGCCGCGGTGACCACTTCGGGCGCGAAAGCGTGACCGAAGACCGAGGCGCCCTTGGCCAAATAGCCGATGAGGCCGACGACATAATAGGATACGGCGGCGACCGACAGGCCTTCGACGGTCTGCTGCAGGCGCAGTTGCAGCCGGGCGCGGTTGTTCATCGAGGCCAGCAGGTCGCGGTTCTGCTTCTCCACATCGACATCGACCCAGGTTCGCAGCAGCGTGGTGGCGCGGGTGAGTTTTCGCGACAGGTTGGCCTGGCGCTCCTCGACCGAGCGGCAGGTACGAATGGCCGGCGCCATGCGCCGCAAGAGGAAGCCCGCCCAGGTGTCATAGCCCTGCACCGGCTCCTCATCCAGCGCTTCCAGCCTCGCGGTGACGATGCCGTCATAGGCGCGGCTGGCGCCGAAGCGATAGAGGCTGGACGCGGCATCGGCCTCGAGCTCGGCGGCGAGTTCGGTGAGGTCGGCGAGCAAGGTCTGGCTGTCGCGGGTCTCGACCGCCTTCATTTCCAGCGTGGTCTGCGCCAGGCGGTCCTCGATGCGACGGGCGCGGCCTGACAGCGTCAATGCCATCGGCAGGCCAAGCATGGCCAACGTCCGATAGGTCTCGATGTCGATCAGCCGCTGCGACAGGGCGCCGGTGCTGGCCGGCGTCAGGCCGCGATCGAGCACCAGCATGCGGGTCAGGCCGTCGCCGTCCTGGCGGAAATCGGTGATGATGGCGGCAGCGCCCCGCTCGACCAGCGAATAGCACAGGCTGGTCGGGTCGAAGCCGGCGATCAGCCTTTCGCTCGCCTGCGTCCATTTGCGGATTTCCAGGCGGATGCCGGAGATTACGGTGCCGGGTGGCGAGAAGCCATTGCCGAAGGGCGAGTCCTCCTGCCCCCGGCCGTTCTCGGCCAGCGGCCCTTCCCAGAGATAGGTCGAGAACTCCGTATGGCGCTCCCAGCGCAGCGTGCCCTTGCCCCATTTCATTGCATGGTGGCGGGCATTGCGCTCGGGTGCGGCGATGCCCAGCCGCCGCGACAGTTCCGACAGCACGGCATGATCGACCGCAGTGCCGCCCTCGGTCATGAAGGAAAGCTGGACGAGCACGCGCGGTTTCTCGATCAGCGGATGCGGGCGGGCATGGACCTCGCCCAGCGCGCCGGGCCGTCCCTCATGCGCCGGAAAGCCCATCACGCTGCCTTGGGCGCGCGGCTGGAATTCGAGACTGGACATCTCGTCGGACACGGTTGGTCCCCCTGGTTTCGACCTTCGTGCGAACCCTGCCGTCTTGCGGCAATCGGCGGGACGCGTAAACAGCAAATATCTGCATCCAGGCCGGTTGGCACGCGGCCGGCTATGCGACGGGCTGGACGAATTGGATAAATAATTTGACCAGTTGGCGACAGAGGCTTTAATCTGCGCCGCATCCGTCCCGTTTCCCAGGCACCCTTCCGTTGAGCGACATCTTCTCCAGGATCGAGCATTCGCGCACCGCCGACGAGGTAGTGCAGCAGATCGAGAGCCTGATCCTCGAAGGCGTGCTGCGCACCGGCGACCGGTTGCCCGGCGAGCGCGAGCTGGCGCGCCAGTTCGACGTGTCGCGGCCGATCCTGCGCGACGCGCTGAAGGCGCTGGAAGGCCGCGGGCTGCTGACGACCAAGGCCGGCGGCGGCACGCATGTCGCCGACGTCATCGGCCAGCTTTTCACCAAGCCGGTGACCGATCTCATCTCCACGCACCGCAAGGCGGTGACCGACTATCTGGAATACCGGCGCGAGATCGAGGCTGTCGCGGCCGAATACGCGGCGCGGCGCGCCACGCCGGAGGATCTCGCCCTGCTCGACCGCATCATGGCGCGCATGGACGAGGCGCACCGGACCGGCGATTTCGACGACGAGGCGGAAATCGACGTCGAGTTCCATCACGCGGTGTGCGAATGCGCGCACAACATCATCCTTTTGCACACGCTGCGTTCCTGCTACCGGCTGCTGTCGGAGGGCGTCTTTCAGAACAGGCTCCTGGTGTTCGGCGTGCCCGGCGCGCGCGAGGCGCTGCTCGAGCAGCACAGGGCGATCCACGCCGCGATCAAGGCGGCAGACCCAATTGCGGCGCGCAAGGCGGCGATGGACCACATCACCTATGTCGAGCGCTCGATGGCTGAGGCCGAGCGCAGCGGCGAGTGGCAGCGCGTGTCCAGGCTGCGCCTCAGACAGCGCTCGGACTCCGGCGACATCGAACCCACACGCAAACGCTCCTAAGCAGCGGGGACAACCATGAGCGAAATCCTCACCATCGCCGACCTCAAGGACCTGGCACGCCGCAAGGTGCCGAAGATGTTCTTCGACTACGCCGATTCCGGCGCCTGGACGGAGAGCACCTACCGGGCCAACGAAGAGGATTTCGGCAAGATAAAGTTCCGCCAGCGCGTGCTGGTCGACATGAGCAACCGTTCGCTGGAATCGGCCATGGTCGGTGAAAAGGTGGCGATGCCGGTGGCGCTCGCGCCGACCGGGCTGACCGGCATGCAGCATGCCGACGGCGAGATGCTGGCGGCACAGGCGGCGGAAGCGTTCGGCGTGCCGTTCACGCTGTCCACCATGAGCATCTGCTCGATCGAAGATGTCGCCTCGGTGACCAAAAAGCCGTTCTGGTTCCAGCTCTATGTGCTGCGCGACAAGGACTTCGTGCTCAATCTGATCGACAGGGCCAAGGCGGCCAAATGCTCGGCGCTGGTGCTGACGCTCGACCTGCAGGTCCTGGGACAGCGCCACAAGGATGTACGCAACGGTCTCTCCGCGCCACCTAAGATGACGCTCGCCAACATCATCGACCTTGCCCTCAAGCCGCGCTGGTGCCTGGGGATCGCCGGCACCAAGCGCCGCACCTTCCGCAACATCGTCGGCCACGCCAAGGGTGTCGGCGACGTCTCTTCGCTGTCGTCCTGGACGAACGAGCAGTTCGATCCGCACCTGTCGTGGAAGGATGTCGCCTGGATCAAGGAGCGTTGGGGCGGCAAGCTCATCCTGAAAGGCATCCTCGACAAGGAGGACGCGCTGATGGCGGCTGAGACCGGCGCCGATGCGATCGTGGTCTCCAATCACGGCGGGCGGCAGCTCGACGGCGCGCCGTCCTCGATCTCGGTGCTGGAAGAAATCGCCGATGCGGTCGGCGACAGGATCGAAGTCCATATGGATGGCGGCATCCGCTCCGGCCAGGACGTGCTCAAAGCGCTCTGCCTCGGCGCCAAGGGCACCTATATCGGCCGACCCTTCCTCTACGGCCTCGGTGCGATGGGCAAGGACGGCGTCACCAAGGCGCTCGAAATCATCCGCAAGGAGATGGACATCACGCTGGCGCTGTGCGGTAAGCGTTTGGTAACCGACATGGGCAAGGAGCAGTTGCGGCGCTAGGCCTTATTCACCGATCCGCCCTAGTTTCCCGTGATGAACCGCACGGGAAGACGTACGCTTGACTGAGACCGGCATCCACTATCTCGACGCGCGCGGGCCGGACGGCATGCGGCTTTACGCGATCGGCGACGTGCACGGACGCTACGACCTGCTCGCCGCCATGCATCGCCGCATCGAGAGCGAACTGGAATATGCGCCCGGGTCGGACTGGCGCATCATCCATCTCGGCGACTATGTCGACCGCGGACCGGATTCCAGAAGCGTCATCGATTTCCTGATCGAGACGCGCAAGCGCGATCCGCGCAACATCATGCTCGCCGGCAACCACGACATCGGCATGCTCGAATTCCTAGCCGAGGCAGAGCCGGACGGCCTGTTCATGAATTACGGCGGCGTGCAGACGGCGCAGTCCTATGGCGTCGATCTTCTTCGCGACGGCCCCTGGTACGGCAAGGGACAAGCGATCGCCCGGGGACATATGGCCCTGGTGAAAGCGGTGCCGCGCAGCCATGTCGATTTCCTGCAATCGCTGACGTTTTCGGCGACCTTCGGCGACTTCTTCTTCTGCCATGCCGGGATAAGACCGGGTGTGCCGCTCGACCGTCAGAACCAGCAGGACCTGATCTGGATCCGTGACGCCTTCCATGACCATCCAGGGCTTTTTTCCAAGGTGATCGTGCACGGGCACACGCCCGTCCCGGAAGCCGAGGTGAAGGCCAACCGCGTCAATGTCGACACGCTCGCCTGGAAATCCGGAACGCTAAGCGCGCTGGCCGTCAATGGCGGCGACAAACGCATCCTCGTCATGCAGGGGAAAGCGTTGTAGGCGCTGCGACGGATTGCCAGGCAAATGAAAGCCGCCACTGGCCCATACGGGCAATGAATTTCATGTTGCCGAGATCGGTCTCGCCCGTACAGATTGGACGCGCCGGCTTGAGATCAAGACACCAGCGGCGGATACTGAGCCGCTCTTTCCGCGTTTCCTGAGCCGTCACGCTCGCATTGATTTTGCACGGCAGTCATGATCGACCTGATTGAACTCATCTACGAGGCTGCCTTCGTTCCGGAGCGGTGGAACCAGGTGCTCCAGCAGGCGAGCGAGCAGTCGAATTCGGCCAGCGCGCAGGTCTTCTTCTTCAGCGACGACAGCCCGCCGCGCGGAACGACGCTCGACAATCTGCGGCCGCTGTTCGACGAGTTCGTCAAGGGCGATTTCTGGAAGTTCTGCGACAGCGTCCAGAAGATGTGCAGCTTGCAGCCGGCAAGCTTCGTGCGCGTCGACGACTTCATGAGCGCCGAGGAGATCGAGCGCGATCCGGCCCGCATCATGCTGAGGCAATTCGGCATCGGCGCTCATCTGTGCGCGGCTATCCCCATGCCGACCGGCGAGCTCGCGACATTCGTGTTCCAGAAATGGACCAAGGACGGCGGCTATAAGCATGGCGAGGTCGACAGGCTCGACGGGCTGCGACCTCATCTTGCCCGAGCCAGCCTGGTCGCCGGGCGGTTGAGAGTCGAGCGCGCCGAAGCGACCGCTTCAGCGCTCAATCTGCTTGGCTTGCCGGCCGCCGTGCTTTCGTCAAATGGACGGGTGATGGCAACGAACCTGCATCTCGATCGGCTGGACGCGGCGTTCCTGCCGGTGGCCCATGGCGGACTGGCGATCGCCGACCGCGATGCCAATCGGCTGTTTCAGGAGGCCGTGGCCGACATGAGCCGGCGCGGCAGTGCGATCGGATCCATCCCCGTGCCGGGGATCAGTGGCCAGGCGCCGTTCGTCGTACATCTTTTGCCGCTGCGGCGCGCCGCGCACGACATCTTCGGCAATGCCGACATCCTCGTGGTCGCGACACCGGTCAAGCCAAGCGCGCTCGTGCCGTCGGCGAGCCTGCTCAACGCCTTGTTCGATCTGACCCCGGCGGAGGCGCGGCTCGCCATCGATCTCGCCGCCGGCCTCACGCTGGCGCAATCGGCAAGCCGCAGCGGCGTCACCGTCAAATCGGCCCGCACCTATCTCGAGCGTGTCTTCCAGAAAACCGGCACTCATCGGCAGAGCCAACTCGTCGCCATGCTGAAAACGATGCGGCCGCTGGTCCAGTGAGCGGCCTGCACCGGTTCATCGTTTCACGAACGCAGAACCGCGCTTTGTCTTGACGCAATTCAGGACGGAACCGTTTCACACTTTCCTGGAATTGCTCAAAGCCAGATCCCGACGCGGAGATCCACCCCTCAACCGAGAGGTCAGGTCTAGTTGAGCGAGGCGGTGACGCCGTAGCCGTCGACGGCCCGGTGGTTTGTCGCTGCATCGGCGGCATAAATGCCGAGGCCGCAGAGCACGATGGCAGACAGCATGACAAAGGACAAAAGCGCTGCTTTCACGGACGTCATCTCTGGTTGAGCTTTCTGCATCTGTGCACGAGGCGGTTACCAATGCGTTGAAACGATAAAATGTGTCTCAATGTTTCGACGATTTCGCGCTTCTAGGCAGATTCTGTATCGCCGGTGTGTCGCTTGGATCACACAGAAGGTTCATCGCGGTTGCACGGACGATACAGGGCGGGCGCCTTCTAAGATGGCAGGCGAGCACAAGCCAAGCATGAAGCAGGTTTTCCCCAGGCGGAACCGGTGCCGCGTGCCAATTATGCCACGCTTCGGGTCAGGCTACTCTTTCAACCCAGGGCAAGCCTCGCCGAATCCTTGCCCACAGACCGCGGCGGGTGATGAAATCCTGGTATTCTCGATAAGCTGGGTCGGCCGCTAGATGCCGCCCTTCCGTGACGGCGCGTAGCCAGTAGAGGGCGTTTACGCCGGCAAGCAGCAGGCACGACTGCACGGCTACGGTCCAGCCCTGGGTGCTGAGGAACGGCATCGAGATCATCCACCAGCTGATGTTCTTACAGAGATAGGCGGGATGCTTGACCCAGCGGTACGGTCCGTTGGTGATGATGCCGCGATTGGTAAGGTTGGAGAACCGCAGACCGAAGGAGACGGTCGCCCAGGTATAGACCAGGACCAACGCTAGGATGATGCTGCCCCAGAGGCCGTAGATCAGCGGGTAAGATTCGAGGAAATGGCCCCAATAGGCGTCGTCCTGATCAAAGGCGAGATATTTGACCCCGACCGAGCTCCAGAACGGCGGATAGCAGAACAGGCAGATCACCCATCCGCTGACGGTTGGCTCGGCCGAGCGAAGATGGCTGTCGGTCAGGCGCAGGGTAAGCGTGTAGGCGACGGTCGCGAAGAGAACGTCGACAAGATAAAGAAAGTCGATGCCGAAGGAGAAGAAGTGCTCGAAATTGTCGATCGACACCAGTGGTGAGCGTGCCCAGAGCGCGGCGAGGTCATTGTTGGTGTAGATGAACATCAGCGGCAGGAAGAAGCCCTTGATGATCCAGCCTCGACCGTGCGCAGCTAGCATCGACCAGTCCCTTGGCCGGTTGCCCGCGACAAGGCGACCCAGCTGGGCATAAGCGTCCTCAGGCTGGCGCTGCAGGCGGTCGACAAAGGCGATGTAGACGGGTGAAAGCAGCACCAGCGCAGGCAGGCCGTAGAGCGCCGCCTGTTTGAAAGGATCGTAAAAGCTATCGGAATAGACCGGCAGCAGCCAGTAGATCGCGGCGACAACGCCGACGGTGAGCCACAGCCCGGCCAGCTTGTAGAGGATTCGCCTTATATCGGACGGTCGCTGCGGCGCGGCGGACAGGCCCGACGAGGCGTTGTGCTGGACCCGATAGACCTGCAGGTCGACCACCACCATGGCGAGCGCGACGACGGCAAGAACGGCGAGCGTCCTGATGTAGTCCGGCTGCTGCCACGAACGCAGTGCGATGACCGTCGCGACCATGGCCGCAAGACCGGCGATGCCGCTCCACGCCCCGGTTGCCGATCGCGGAGGCGCATCCAGGGCGCTCAATCGCAACGTTTTCGCATCGTGCAGCAAGGCTCAGCCACTGGTGCCGCTGGTGCCGCCCGAGGTGCCGCCGCTCGTGCCGCCGGAAGTGCCACCACTGGTTCCGCCGGAGGTGCCGCCGCTCGTCCCGCCGGAGGTGCCCCCGCTCGTCCCGCCCGAGGTGCCGCCGCTCGTCCCGCCGGAAGTGACGCCGCTTGTCCCGCTGGACGTGCCGCTGCTCGTCCCGCCGGAAGTGCCGCCGCTCGTCCCGCCCGAGGTGCCGCTGCTGCTCGATCCGCCGCTGCTTTTCCTCGCGGGACGATGCTCAGCGCCATTGCCGCCGCCGGATTCGCAGCGACCGGGGGACGCGCAGAAGGAGGCCAGATGGATCACAGGCGCTCCCGCCGCCGAATTCACCAACTGCCGCAAATCGCTCGCGACGTGCGCGGCCGCCGCGCAAGCACCACCGGCAACGACCGCGTATCCGACGACAAACCCCACAATCCGCATGAAAACCCCTGCCTCAAGAGCGACACCAGGCAATTACCCAAGGGTCCGCCCGCGGTGATCAAAAGACTCCGGCCCTGTCACGCAAGCCGGATACCTCCATGCGCCTTCGCGCACGCCTTCCGCGTGCTCGATTTGAACCCGGTAACCAATGAAAGGCAGGATCACAGACTCCGCAGTCGTCATATGACGACTACGCCGGACTTTTTCACACCGGCCAAGTCTGGAGGGCCCCCTGTTACGACCAGGGCCCGTGATCCATTGTGCGGCGTTACGTCATTTGCGGCTTTGGCATGACTCCAGCCAGTTTCGATCGTTTAGATCGTCGCCACCCAGGCGCGGGCAATGGCGAGCCCCGCGGCGTCGGCATCGGGCCCGTTGCGGGCCATCTCGTCATCAAGCTTGCCGGCCCAATCGGGATGGCGTTCCCCGATCAGCGATGCGAAGGAGGTGCTCCAGTCGCGCACCATCGGCGTATCCGCTTCGAAGTGGAACTGGAAGCCATAGACGGCGCGGCCGAGGCGGAAGGCCTGGTTTTCGGCGATCGCGCTGCCGGCGAGCCGCACGGCGTTTTCCGGCAGGCCGAACGTGTCGTCATGCCATTCGAAGATCGGGAATTTCTCGGGCAGCGCCGCCAGGACCGGATCCGATTTGGCGGCCTGCGTCAGCGACACCTTATGCCAGCCGAACTCGGTGGCGCCGCCGATCTGGTTGGTGCCGCCGAAAGCCCGCGCCAGAAGCTGACTGCCGAGACAGATGCCGAGAACCGAACGGTCCTTGTCGGCGAAATCGCGGGTCAGGTCGAGCAATGCGGGGAAGTAGGGGCAGATCTCGTCATCGAGCGCGTTCTGGGCGCCGCCAAGCACCACGATGGCATCGTGCTCGGTGCTGTCGCCGGGCAGAGTATCGCCGCGATAGGGCTTGCGCAGGTCGATATCGGCGCCGGCTTCCACAAGGGCAGCGCCGATCTGGCCAAGGCCCTCATTGTCGAAATTCTGGACGACCAAAACCCGCATCGAAAACCTGCTGACATGAAAACGCTGGGGCGAGCGATATCATGCGGCCCGTGTTTCAGCCAAGATGCGTGCCGGAGAGAAAGCTATGCCACTGCAAAACCGGGTCGATCCCTTCGGCGCCATCCACGCGGTGCCGGAACGCGGCCTGTTCACCGGCAATCGCGGCATCATCCATGACCCCGAGACGAAGACGCTGCTGAGGAAGCGCTGGGCCTTGCCGGCCTGGATCATCTGTGCCTGCGAATTCGGCAATGTGCGGCGCGAGCCGATGGGTCGCAACCGGCCTGGCGGAAAGGCAGGTTGGACGGAGCTGTTCTTCCTCGACGAGGTGACGGCGCTGGCCGCCGGCCACCGACCCTGCTTCTTCTGCCGGCGTGAACGGGCGACCGACTTCGTCAGCCGTTTCGGCAAGGCGTTCGGGATCGACGAACCGCGCGCGCCGATGGTCGACAAACGGCTGCACAAGGAGCGGCTGGCTTCCGGCGGACGGCCGCCTTCCGTGACCGCGCCGGAGCTCGGAGGCTTGCCGGATGGAACGGTGGCAGCGCAGGGCGACGCTGCCTATGCGCTGCGCGGCGGCAAGGCACGCAGATGGTCGTTCGCGGGTTATTCGAGTCCCATCGCCTTCGATCGCCTCACCGGCGGGTCGCTGCGCCTGCTGACGCCGGCGACCACCATTGCGGTATTGCGGCAAGGCTTTGCGCCTGTCTGGCATCCGACCGCCGATATTTGATGCCGCAGCCGGCCTCGCTCGTCCTAAGCAGATATCATGGGATGTCCCACGAATATCTGCTTAGATTCCCTTGTTTTTCGCAGGTTCTGATCGCAAAACCGCGAGACACTTTTGCGGAACCTGCTTGGGCCATGCGCGCCAACTACAAAATGCAGCGGCTGTTCGTGCCTGACGATCTCGGACCCGGCCTCGAATTCGACGCCGGACAGCAGCAGAGCCATTATCTCGCCCATGTGCTGCGGCTCGGCGAAGGCGCCGAGGTGCTGCTTTTCAACGGCCGCGACGGCGAATGGTCGGCGTCGGTCACCGCGAAGTCCAAGAAGGCGGTCCGGCTGAAGGTGCTGGAACTGCAGCGGCCGCAGCCGCCGCTGCCGGACCTCGTCTATTGCTTCGCGCCGCTGAAGCAGGGCCGGCTCGATTACCTTGTGCAAAAAGCGGTCGAGATGGGCGCAGGCATACTGCAGCCTGTCATCACCCAGCACACGCAAGTGGCGAAGCCCGGCATCGAACGGCTGCGCGCCAATGTCGTCGAGGCGGCCGAGCAATGCGGCATCCTGGCAGTGCCTGAGGTGCGCGAAGCGGAGAAGCTGGAACGGCTGCTCGCCAACTGGGACAAGGAGCGGCGGCTGATCTTCTGTGACGAGGATGCCTCGACCAACAATCCGCTGCGGGCCTTGCAAGCGGTAAACGAGAAGAAACTTGCGCTTCTGGTCGGTCCGGAAGGCGGATTTTCCGAGCACGAGCGCAAGATGCTGAGGGCCCTGCCATTCGTCACCGCCATCCCGCTCGGGCCGCGCATCCTGCGCGCCGACACCGCGGCGGTGGCCGCACTTGCCGCGATCCAGGCGACGATCGGCGACTGGTAGGACCTTGCCTTCTCCCTTTGTTTGGACCGGGGATATCGCGAACAGGTGTGCGAGGACATCGCGAACAGTTTTGCGCGTTTTGCGCGAGGGTTTCGGAATGTCCCCGAGGGGAAGGGGAAGGCGAGCCATGCAGATCAAATCCAGTTGAGCCGTGGCTCAGGATTTTTCGCTTGATCGGCTACTGACATTTCGTCCATCTAGCGCCCGGCGGCCAGCTGATGGCTGCGGAGGGCTTTCTAATGGCGCGCGACACAACTGATACCCAGCTCATCGAAGGCGTCGACGAACTTGTCGGCTATCTGGCCGACGGCAACAAGCCGCGTGACAAATGGCGCATCGGCACCGAGCATGAGAAATTCCCCTTCTATGTCGACGGCAACGCGCCGGTGCCCTATGGCGGCGAGCGCGGCATCCGCGCCATCCTCGAGGGAATGCGGGAAAAACTCGGCTGGGACCCGATTATGGATGCCGGCCGCATCATCGGCCTGGTCGAACCGACTGGCCAGGGCGCGATCTCGCTGGAGCCCGGCGGCCAGTTCGAACTTTCCGGCGCGCCGCTGGAATCGATCCACCAGACCTGCCGCGAGGGCAATGCGCATCTGGCGCAGGTGCGCGAGATCGCCGAGCCGCTCGGCATCCGCTTCCTCGGCCTCGGCGGCAGCCCGAAATGGTCGCTGACCGACACGCCGAAAATGCCCAAGTCGCGCTACGAGATCATGACGCGCTACATGCCGAAGGTCGGCACCAAGGGCCTCGACATGATGTACCGCACCTGTACGATCCAGGTGAATCTCGACTTCGAGAGCGAAGCCGACATGCGTCGCAAGATGCAGGTGTCGCTGAAGCTGCAGCCGCTGTCGACGGCGCTGTTTGCCAACTCGCCCTTCACCGAGAGCAGGCCTAACGGCCTGCAGAGCTGGCGCGGCGACATCTGGCGCGACACCGACAACCAGCGCTCCGGCATGCTCGAATTCTGCTTCTCGCCCGATTTCGGCTTCGCCGATTATGTCGAATGGGCGCTCGACGTGCCGATGTATTTCGTCATCCGCGACGGCCACTATCACGACATGACGCGCTACACCTTCCGCCAGTTCATGGCGGGCGCCGCCCGCAATGAACTCCCTGACGGCCTGCCGACCATGGGCGACTGGGCAAATCATCTCTCGACCCTGTTCCCCGACGTGCGCCTGAAGCGTTTCCTCGAAATGCGCGGCGCCGACGGCGGGCCGTGGCGGCGCATCTGCGCCCTGCCCGCCTTCTGGGTCGGGCTGCTCTACGACGAGCAGGCGCTTGACGCCGCCGAGACGCTGACCGCGAGCTGGACTTACGAGGAAGCGCTGGCGATGCGCAACGCCGTGCCCGAGCAAGGCATCGCGGCGCCGTTCCGCAACGCCACCTTGCGCGATGTCGCCCGCGACGTGCTTGCCATCTCGCGCACGGGCCTGAAGAATCGCGGCAAGAAGAACCGCGACGGCTATGACGAGACGTCGTTCCTCAACACGCTCGACGAAGTGGTCGCGCGCGGCACCACCAGCGCCGAGGAGATGCTGTCGGCCTACCACACGCGCTGGGGCGGCTCGATCGAGCCGGTGTTCATGGAATATGCGTATTAACCGTCCGGCATGCGCCGAGCGGTTGGGCGCCAAAAGCCGCTTCAATCGGTGATGGAAACGAACTAGGCTCTCCGATGAGGATATTCTCGGAGGAGAACCCAAATGCCTTCCCTGTTCGACATTTTCGCCCAGGCCCAGAACGGCGCCGGCATGCAGGCGCTGGCACAGCAATATGGGCTTTCAATGCAGCAGACGCAGGCCGCGGTGCAGGCGCTGCTGCCGGCATTCTCGCAAGGGCTGCAGCGCAACACCGCCGATCCCTACGGGATGGGCGCGTTCATGACGGCGATGGCGAGCGGCCAGCACGCCAAGTATTTCGAGGACGCCACGAGGGCCTTTTCGCCGCATGGCATCGATGAGGGCAACGGCATACTCGGCCATCTGTTCGGCTCGAAGGATTTGTCGCGCGCCGTGGCAGCCCAAGCCGCGCAGGCGACGGGATTGAGCCAGCAGGTGCTGCAACAGATGCTGCCGGCGATGGCCTCGATGATGATGGGCGGGCTGTTCAAGCAGACCAACAATCAATTGAGTGGGGGGCAGATGCAGGCCGCCGGCCTCGGCGGCAGCGGCAATCCGCTCGGCGAGATCATCGAGCAGATGATGCGCCAGGGCGGCCTCGCGCCGGCGCCGCAGACACGCCAGGCGCCGCAGCCGCCGCCCTATGGCGAGAACCCGCTCGGCAAAGTGCTGCAGGATATGTTCGGCGGCGGCGCGCCGCAAACCCAGCCCCAGCAGGCGCCCAGTCCGTACGGCGAAAACCCGCTCGGCAAGGTGCTGCAGGATATGTTCGGCGGCGGTACGACGCAGCAGCCGCAGCCGCAGCAGACGCAAAGTCCCTATGGCGATAACCCGCTCGGCAAGATCTTCGAGGAGATGCTGCGCCAGGGCGGCGGCGGTTTCGGCATGCCCGGGGGACAACCGGCGCCGCAGCCGCAGCAGCGCCAACCGCAGCCAAGCGCGCCGCAACAACCGCAAACCAACCCGAGCGGCCGGCCGCGAAACCCGTTCGACGACATCTTCGGCAAGATGTTCGAGACCGGCGCGCAGCAGCGCGATGAATATGAGAAGAACGTCGGGACGATCTTCGACCAGTTCAAGCGCGACATGGACCGGCGGTAGGTAGCAAACGCCCGAAGCGACGTTCCGTGAGCAAGAGACTTGAACAAATGCGCCGCAATCCCCGCGGCGACTGGTCGATGCGAGATTTCAAGGCAGTCTGCGACGAGGCCGGCATTCAATGCGTGCCGCCGAGATCGGGCGGATCGCATTACAAGATCTACCACTCGGCAATGGCCGACATTTTGACGGTGCCTTTCAAACGCCCGGTCAAGCCCGTATATATTCGAAAACTCGTGTCGTTTATCGACGAGGCAAAAAAGCATGACCGACAAGCTTGAATATCCTGTCGTCATCGCACCACTCTCGATTGAGGACGGTGGCGGGTTTTCCGCTTATGTCCCGGATCTTCCCGGTTGCATGAGCGATGGCGAAACTCCCGAGGAGGCCATCGCGAATGTCCAAGATGCCATCGTGGCTTGGATAGAAGCTGCGCATGAACTTGGCCGGTCAGTGCCAAGACCGTCGAGAAAATTGGCTTTCGCCTGATCCCCTGAGACGCTTTCCGGAGAGAGGCGCGGTCAAAAAATGCCCGGTCCTGGAGGAGGAACCGGGCAATGTGCAGGCTGGCCGGCGGGGAACCGGCAGGGAGTGTGGGAGCCTGCATGAAACTTGGTCGCGCTTGGCCGTGAAAAGGTTCAACGCGACCGGAAATCCAGGCAATGCGGCCGTTCAGGCCACCTGACGAGCGAGATCCTCGATCGTGTCGGCGCGCTCGCTGGCGATGGCGCGCAGCTTCACCGTCGGATCGCGGCCGAAGGGCACGGCGACGGCGACATGGAGGTCGGCGCGGGTCAGGCCGATATCGGCAAGCTCGGCGTCCGACATCTCGCCCAGGCGATAGAAGGCGCGGCGATTTTTCCAGGCGACATAGGCGTTGGCGAGAGCATTGAGCACGCGCGTCGCAACGGCCGGACGCGTGGTGATGCGCGGGGTCTCGGAAGCGAGTTCAATCGTGGTCATGTCAGTCTCTCCTTCGGGAGTCGAGCGGACGAAACCAGGCAAGCGGCGCCTTGGGAGAAGCGCCGCTCCAGTTTCCATTCATTGACGTGATGCATATCGTCGTCCCAGAACTGGGAACCACTTCTGGGCGACATGCACTGCTTTCATGTGAACGATGCCAATTTGCCATCGCGAGATTGATTAATCCAACGAATGTTTTTAATCTGTAGCATCAACATCAATGATGGGTTTGACCGATGAAAGCGCCGCTCGACCTCGATCAGTTGCAAACCTTCATCTCGATCGCCGACACCGGCAGCTTCACCCGCGCGGCCGAGGAGGTGCACCGGACACAGTCGGCAGTGTCGATGCAGATGCGGCGGCTGGAGGAGCGGATCGGCAAGCCGCTGTTCGAAAAGGACGGCCGCACCAACAAACTGACCGAGGAGGGCGAGAGGCTGCTTTCCTACGCGCGGCGGCTGATCCATCTCAACCGCGAGACTTTGGCCGCCTTCGACGACCAGCGGCTCGAAGGCACGATCCGTATCGGCACGCCGGACGACTATGCCGATCGCTTCCTGCCCGAGATCATGGCGCGTTTCTCGCGCTCCAATCCGCGCGTCGAGCTGACCGTCGTATGCGAGCCGACGCCGGGGCTGGTCGAGCACATCAAGCGCGGCAATCTCGACCTGGCGCTGGTGACGCATAACGACACGCGCGGCCAGTCGGAAGTGGTACGGCGCGAGCCGCTTTTGTGGGTGACGTCCGCCAACCATGCCACGCATGAGCAGGAGACGCTGCCTATGGCGTTCGGCCGGCCGAACTGCATCTGGCGGCGCGCCGCCGTCGACGTGCTCGACCGGCAGAACCGCGAGTACCGCGTGCTGTTCTCCAGCTTCTCGGCCACGGTGATTACCGCGGCCGTGCTTTCCGGCCTGGCGGTCTCGGTGCTGCCGGAATGCGCGCTGCGGCCCGGCATGCGCGTGCTCGGCGAGGCCGACGGCTTCGGCCAGTTGCCGGACTGCCGCATCGGCATCATGCGCGGCCAGACCTCGCAACCGGAGATCGTCGACGCTTTGGCCCGCCACATCGCCGAAAGCCTCGACAACATTTCCGTGCCGCTCAGCGAGGAGGCGGGAAGCTTCGACTTCGCCGCGCTTGCCTTTGCCAAGATGAAGCGGGTCAAGGCGAACCAGATCATGCCGGGATGGTAATCAGGCCCGAGCGGCGGAGCGCTCCTGATCCATTGACGAGACACCCGGCAGCGCAAGCAATTGGCCGGGCTCCAGCGGCGGCGACAGCAGATAGCCCTGCAACTGGCGGCAGCCCATGCCGACCAGCAAGGCCTTTTGTGCATCGGTTTCGACGCCTTCCGCGGTCACCTCGACGTTGAGCGCCTGCGCCAGCTCGATCAGCGTCTTGACGATGGCGCGCGCGCTTTCGTCCTCGTCGAGCAGATGCACGAAAGAGCGGTCGATCTTCAACTTGTCGATCGCCTGGCGGCGCAGATAGCTCAGCGAGGAATAGCCGGTGCCGAAATCGTCGAGCACGATGCAGATGCCGGATTGGCGCAGCGCGGCAATCACCGTGCCGATCGTATCATTGTGCTCGAGCAGCACGCTTTCGGTGGTCTCAAGCTGCAGGCGACAGGGATTGAGTCCGGTTTCGCTCAGGATATCGGCGACCTGTCCGGCAAAGCCGATGTCACGCAGCTGCATCGGCGAGATGTTGACCGCGATCCAGGGCAATTCGGTCCCGGCGGCAAAGCGGCAGGCTTCGCCCAGCGCCCATTTGCCCAAATCGCCGATGAGGACGAGGGGTTTTACCGAGCGGAGCGGCCTGACAAGGCCGCGCTCTTCGGCGATGGCGATGAATTGCGCTGCCGGCAAAGCGCCATGCACTTCATGACCCCAGCGGATCAGCGCTTCGGCCCCCAGTATTCCGCGGCCGTCGGCCGCGAAAACCGGCTGATAGGCGAGCTTGATGCCACCTTCGCCTTCCAGCGCCTTGCGGAGTTCGGACTCGACCTTGCGCTTGCGCAACAAGAGATCGTCCATGTCGCCGGCAAACAACTCGTAGCGGCCACGACCGTTCTTCTTGGCCTCGTAAAGCGCGATGTCGGCCTTGCGCAACAGCTCGTCCGCATCGGTGTCCGATCCGGACGACAGCGCGATGCCGACGCTCGCGCTGACGAAGACCTGGTCGTCGATCAGCCGGAACGGCTCACGCAGCTTCAAGAGCAGCCTTTCGGCGATGTCCTCGGCACTTCCGACGTCGGGAACGTCAAGCAGGATGACGGCGAACTCGTCACCGCCGAGCCGCGCGACGGTATCGACTTCGCGGATCGCATGCTTGAGCCGCGCCGCGGTCTGGCGCACGAGCTCGTCACCTGCCGGGTGGCCGAGCGTGTCGTTGATATGCTTGAAGCGGTCGAGATCGAGGTAAAGCAGCGCGATGCGCGTCTTGTCCTTGCTGGCGAACAGCAGCGTGCGCCGCAGGCGGTCCTCGAACAGCGCCCGATTGGGGAGGCCGGTGAGCGTGTCGTGGAAGGCGAGATACTGCGCCTGGTCCTGGCTGGTCTGCAGCGCGGCCGAGGCGCGACGCAACCTTCGCAACAGGAATACCAGCGCGCCGCCCGCCAACAGCAGGGCGATCGCCAAGGCAGGAGCGATCTCGCGCACTAAGGCAAGGCCGGGCCGCAGCTGGTCCCAGCCGATATAGCCGAGGATGACGCCGCGCGAATCGACCAGCGGCACGGCGGCTGGGCCAGCCGGCTGTGACAAAGGCACCAGCCGCGCGCCATCAAGCAGGTACTTTCCGGCGATCTTGCCGATCACCGCGTCATTGATGAATTCGACCGATACATGCAGGCACTCGGTGCCGCGCGCCTGAGTGATCCTGTCCGAGCTCGGCACCAGCGGCATCACACTCAGGATCGCCGGCTTGCCGTCGAGCGACACCAGATCCTCGGCCACCATCTTCGCAGGCTGACCGTATGCATCGGCCTGCGGCGGCCCAGCCAGCATGCGACGGAGTTTTTCGATGATGGGAAGAAGCGCGGGCTGGTCCTCGCCATAGGCGGAAGCGTCGACCACCTTGCCCTCGCGCATAGCGTGGATCGCATGATTGGCGGCGTCGAGAATATAGACCCGGTTGTGACCGTAGTAGGTGAACATCCAGACACTGAGATTCTCTTCGATCCAGGTCTGGTTGCCTGCCCTCACATTGATGATCGCGTCATCCCAGACCGAAACGCTTTCCTGCTCCCGCTGAACAGACGCAATCTGGTCCTTCAAACCATCGGCGATGAACATCTTTTGTCGTACGAGCGAGGCATCATCGGCCTGGCTGGCCGCGTAGAAGCCGAAGCCCACGACGATGGCTAAAGCGAAAGTGGCGAGCGTCAGCACGGTCAGCGTGACCTGACGGGTCAACGGGCTGCTGTTTTGGCGTACGCTCATCAGGTCCCCGGCCGGCTCTTCGGGCCTGTCAAAGCAAATCGGGCTTAACATCGCGTTATAATATTAGCGCGGTTTCTCCGCGCTTGACGCGGGCCGATAAGCGTTCCCCAATCGCGCAATGAGTGAAACAGCAACCGAATCACGCAGCAACGCCACCGAATATACGGTGAGCGAGATTTCCGGCGCGCTGAAGCGCACTGTCGAGGACAACTTCGGCAATGTGCGGGTGCGTGGCGAGATTTCCGGCTATCGCGGCCCGCATTCGTCCGGCCACGCTTACTTCGCGTTGAAGGACGACCGCGCGCGGATCGATGCGGTGGTCTGGAAGACCACCATGGCGCGGCTGAAGTTCCGCCCCGAGGAAGGCATGGAGGTGATCGCCAGCGGTAAGCTGACCACCTATCCCGGCAAATCCAACTACCAGATCGTTATCGACAATCTGGAGCCGGCGGGCGCCGGCGCGCTGATGGCGCTGCTCGAAGAGCGCAAGCGCCGGCTGCAGGCCGAAGGCCTGTTCGATGCCGGCCGCAAGCGGCGGCTGCCTTTCATGCCCAAAGTCATCGGCGTCGTCACCTCGCCGACCGGCTCGGTGATCCGCGACATCATCCACCGCATCAAGGACCGGTTTCCGCTCCATGTGCTGGTGTGGCCGGTGAGGGTCCAGGGCGAGACGACGGCCAGAGAGGTGACCGCGGCCGTCAACGGCTTCAACGCGTTGACATGGGACGGACCCATCCGCCAACCCGATCTGTTGATCGTGGCACGCGGCGGCGGCAGCCTCGAGGACCTCTGGGGCTTCAACGACGAAGGGCTGGCGCGGGCGGTGGCGGCGTCCGCCATCCCGGTGATCTCGGCCGTCGGGCACGAGACCGATACGACTCTGATCGACTTTGTTGCCGACATGCGCGCGCCGACACCGACGGGCGCGGCCGAGATCGCCGTGCCGGTCAGGGCGGATCTGGAGGTTACCCTGGCCAGCCTTGGCGCGCGGCTCAACGCCTGCGCCTCGCGGCATCTGGAACGCAAGCGCCAGGCGGTGCGCGCCGCGGCGCGCGCGCTCCCCTCGCCCGACCAGCTGCTGGCGCTGCCGCGCCGCCGTTTCGACGATGCGACCAGCCGCCTCGGCCGCGGGCTGACGGTGAATATCGAGCGCAAGCGGGCGACGCTAGAGCGGCAAAGGCTGACGCCGGCAACTCTGTCGCGGCGCCTCAATGAAGCGCGCACGCTGACTGGTCGCGATATTGCCCGGGCGCGAGCCGCGTTCTTCGCCATCGTGCGCGAAAGGCGCGCGCGCTTCAAACGCACGGCGGCAAGGCTGTCGCCGGCGCCGATCGTACGGCGCCAGAAGCAACAGGCCGACACGCTGGCCGCGCTGTCGCGCAGGCAGGATCAGGCCACGGCGCGGCGCCTCGACCGGCTGCGCGCGGCTCTTACCCAGGCGGACCGGCTGCTTTCGACATTGTCGCACAAAGCCGTGCTGGCGCGTGGCTTCGCGCTGGTCAAGGACGCCGAAGGCGCCGTCATCAAGCGGGTCGCGGAGCTGGCGCCGGGCGCGGCGCTGCAGCTGGAATTCGCCGACGGCAATGCCGAAGCCATCGCAACCTCCGGCGGCGCGCGGCCGAAACTGGCCGCGAAGTCGTCCGCCAAGGCCAAGGAGCCGGGCAGTCAGGGTTCGTTGTTCTGAGGTTTCCATGAGCGACCACGACCCGCATCTTCGCACGCCATCGGGCAAGCCGCGCCTGCGCTCCTTCGGCATCGCGCTCGACGGCATGCCCGGCCGTTTCAACGCCATCACCGACGTGCCGGGTGTGTCGGTGGGCTACACGACGCTGATTTCAGGCGACGGCCCGCTGCAGGTCGGCAACGGTCCGGTGCGCACCGGCGTGACCGCGATCCTGCCCAGGCCGGCTCAGGAACTCGCGACGCCGGTGTTCGCCGGCGTGTTCAGCCAGAACGGCAATGGCGAGCTGACCGGAACGCACATCATCGAGGAAACCGGCGCCTTCAATTTCCCGGTCACCATCACCAACACGCATTCCTGCGGCGTGACCCGCGATGCCACCTTGCGCTGGATGCATCGCGTCTCGCCGGCCGCGCTCGACAGCGGCTGGGGCCTGCCGGTGGCGGCCGAGACCTATGACGGCTTCCTCAACGATATCAACGGCCATCATGTGAGCGTCGACCATGTGGCCGCGGCACTCGACAGCGCCAGCAATGGGGCCATCGAGGAAGGCAGCGTCGGCGGCGGCACCGGCATGATCACCTTCGGCTTCAAGGCCGGGTCCGGCACCGCCTCACGCGTCGTCGCATGGCAGGACAGGCGCTACATTCTCGGCGTGTTCGTGCAGGCGAATTTCGGCAAGAGGCACAATTTCACCATTCGCGGCCGGCGTGTCGGCCCAGAATTGGCCCAGCCGGCCATCCGCGAGCGCACGCCCCGCGCCGAAAAGGGCTCGATCATCGCCGTCGTCGCCACCGATGCGCCGTTCCTGCCGCATCAGATGAAGCGGCTCGCCCGGCGCGTGCCGCTCGGCATCGCCATGACCGGCGGCTATGGCTATCACAGTTCTGGCGACATTTTTCTCGCCTTCTCTACCGCCAATGCCGAGGCCGCGCTGGCGCCTTCAGGCCGCATCGCCCGCGCGGAATTCATCCCGGACGTCGACATCGACCCGTTCTTCGACGCGATCGTGCAAGGCGTGGAGGAAGCGATCCTCAACGCATTGGTCGCCAATGCGGATATGACAGGGCGCGACGGCAATTTCGTGCCGGCGCTGCCGAAGGAATGGCTGAAGGAAAAATTCGGCTGAGAAACGGCGCCGCCGGCCTGTGGCAGGCGGGTGTTTATTCCGGTTTGTCCGGCTTGACTTCGCTGGTGCCCTCTTCGGCGGCTTCCTCGAGGCGCGACGCGATCAGCTCCTGGATGTCGCCGACCTCTTCCTGGATGTCCTCGAGCAGAATGCCTGCCTCGGCAGCCTTGGCGCAGCACTCCCTGGCGAGGGTCTCGGCCTGCTTGTCGATCTTGATCGGCAAATCCTGGCATTGGACTTTCTCGCCAATCCATCCGCGCAAGAACTCGATCGCATGTTCACTCATACTGCTTTTTCCCTAGCGGCAAAGCCGGTTGGTAGCCATGAACGTCCGCACCCTTGCAAAGGATGCATGCCCCATTCGACCCGAGTCGGCCTCGACCGGCAAGACACCTTGTCTGTGGGATAAGACATCCCGCCCAAAGGACAAGAGATGGTCCGCGGAGCCGAAGGAATGGAAGGGTTCAAGGTGCACGTTCAGATCATCGAGAGTGATGGTACCGTTGGCTGGGATCGAACCAGCGACCTCCGGATCCACAATCCGGCGCTCTAACCAGCTGAGCTACAACGGCCTGCCTGCCTGAGCTGGATCGAGGTGAAAGCTTCATTCTCCGTGATCCGCTCTGTCGTTCGGCGATGCGTCAAATACGGGCTATCGGATTCTAATTCAAGGGCCTTGATAAGGTAAACGATTGGTTTCCTCATCCGCCTGTCGTCAAGGCAAAAGAAAAGGCCGGCGGGAGGAGGTGCCGGCCTTTTCCTGTTACGAGCCAGCGGGAGGAGGTGCTGGCTGGTCACCCCGGAAACGGAGGGAGGAGGTTCCATTTCCGGGTATCTGGTTACTCAACCTATCGCACGACTATTTGTCTGACGAAATGCGACGTTTTGATGCATCGCAGGGTTGTGCGCTGAAATCAGGCGGCCTTGGCGTCCTTCATCGCCTTCTCGAAGGCGCTCTTGACCGGCTTGGAGACGTCCTCGACCGCCTTGGTGGCAACGGTCTGGAATTCCTTGGCCTGCTCGACGGCCATTTCGACGCGCTTGCGCAGGAAGGAGGTCTGCAGCTCGACGACTTCCGAAAGGGTCTTGGCGCCGACCAGGGCTTCGAGGTGCGAGAAGCTGGCCTCGGCATTGGCGCGCAGCGCGGCGATGGCCTTCAGCGAAACGTCGCTGGAAACGGTCTTGGCGGTCTCGTAGGTCGACTCCAGAACCTTCTGGGTCTCCTCGGCGCCGGTCTTCAGCTTGGCATAGGCTTCCTTCGACTGCTCGACGCCCTTCTCGGCGAAGGCGCGGATCTGGTCAGTGGCCTGGGAAGCATCAAAGCTCGGGAACTCGACGTTTTCGATGGTCTCGGAGGGCTTGGCAGTGGTCTTGGACATTTTCCAACCTTTCGGGGCAGCGGCTTTGACAGAAAGCCGTCTCGTTCATGTATGATGGCAATATAAAGGATCTTTTTGTGCGTTGCAATATCTTTGCTGCACCGCACCATAAAAATCTTTCCCCTGCGTCAGCCACGAGAGCCGTTAACCAAGAGCCCAGAGATTTCGACCGATACAAGCTTAGGCTTGTGGACCTCCGGGCCGCGGGCTTTTATTAACAAAGCGTTAACTGAAAAATGCCCGCTTCGGAGGGTTGGCCAGCGCATGCCGCCTGAAAACTACTCCTTCCTCGACGTTGCCGTGCTCGACGCGGTGCGCCAGCGCTTTGCCGCGGGCGATGCTTTGGCCATTTTGTCGGTCGACCTCGAACAGGTGATCTGGGCGAACGGTCCGGGGGCGTCGGGCTTCGGCTATCCGGATATCGAGGCCATCATCGGCGCCTCGGCGCGGCTGCCGCTGATCGCCCGCCGGCAGATCATGGCGACCAGCGGTTTTCCCGACATCGGCAGCGACCGCGCCGTCACGGTGAGGCTGGCTATCGGCATGGTGAGCCGCGCCGTCGGCTTTCTGGCCAGCGCAGTGACGATGCCGGACGGCGAGGCGGCAATCATGCTGGCGGTGCCGGCGGCGCAGACCACTTCGCGCAGCGCCGGCGAGATCGCCAGCCGTGCCATCGGCGGCTTTACCGAGGCCGGGCATTTCATTGCTTTTGTCGACGCGCAAGGCGAGGTCGAGGCAGCCTCGGACGGCTTTGCGGCGCTCGGCATCGAGCCGCGGACGTTGGCTGCCCTGGTTGCGGATGTGGCAAGCAGCGGCGACCGCATCGTCAAACGCCTCGTGCCGGGCATCGACACCGCCTACCCGGCCGGTTTTGCGCGGCTCACCGATACGCGTCATCTGCTGGTGGTGATCGACGAGGCGCAGCTCGACGACTCCGATAGCGGCCAGGACAATCGGCCGGCCGCCGACCAGGGCGATCGGACCGGCGATCAGGGAATTGCGGCGCCAGAGGCGGTTAGCGCCCCGCCCCAAGGTGAAAGCGCTGCAATCGAGCCCGAGTCTCAGCCTGTCCAGGACAACCCAGCGCCTACCGCGGCGGCTGGCAAAGGGGACGAGCCGGCGCCAGAGGCTCCCGACGGCGACGCACAGCCCGACGTGGAGAGCCGGACCTTGGCCGGCCAGCGCCCTGCCGGGACAGACCATCAGGCCGACACCGCCGGCGCCGGCCACCACGACCATTGGTACTTCAATGCCGGCGACGACGGCGCCGGGCATGCTCAACCGACAGCGCCGACGAAGGGCGAGCCGGAAGGTGCCGTCGCAGCCGAAGGCCAAGGACAGCATGGCGCCGAAGCAGCCGGAGACGAAACCGCCAAATCGGTCCAGTCGACCTCGCCCCGCGACATCGACCGCTCGGCGCCACCGCTGCGCTTCGTCTGGCGCACCGACGCCGAAGGTCGGTTCAGCGCGCTGTCGCCCGAATTCGCCGACATCGTCGGCCAGCCTGCCGCCGATGTGATCGGCCGCCGCTTCAAGGATGTCGCCGCCACTTTCGGCCTCGACGCCTCGGGCGAGATCGCCGGCCTGCTCGACCGGCGCGATACCTGGTCCGGCCGCTCGGTACTGTGGCCGGTGGCCGGAACGGGTCTGAAGATCCCCGTCGATCTGGCGGCCCTGCCCGTCTATGGCCGCAGCCGCGCCTTCGAGGGTTTTCGCGGCTTTGGCGTCGCGCGCAGCGCCGACGCCGTGGTCGATCCCGAAGCGCTTGGCATGGCTCTGGTGCCGAATGCCGCTCCTGCCGGGGCCGAGCCGCCGGTCGAGCAGCCAGGCTCGGGACAGACCGAACAGTCGAAGCCTGAAGACCCTTTCCAGGGCGAAGTGCCGGCATTGACCATCGTGCCGAAGCCTGAGCGGCGCTTTGCCGACAAGGTGATAAGGCTGGCCGAGCATCGCCAGCCGGCCAACGACAAGCAACCGGGAAGCGACACGCCGGCAAATCAGAAGGGGCTGTCGATCCTCGAGCGCAGCGCCTTCCGCGAGATCGGCGAGCGGCTGCGCAAGGACAGTTCCGCCCCTGCCGAGGAACGCGGCCCCGAGGCCGACAAGCAGCCCGATGCCGCTGTTGCCGGCGAGGACGCGGCAACGGTGAAGGAAGCGGCCAACGAAACAAGGGCCGACGCAAGCCAGCCGCTTCCACCCGACGCGGCGGAGCACGACGGTTCCGCCCAGGACGCGAGCTTGTCCACGCCCTCGGAAGCCGACGACGCGAAGGCCGATGCGAAGGCCGCGGAAGCGGAGACCGAGGCGGAAGACCAGGAAGACCTGGCGCGGCTCGACGGCATCGATGGCGCCGCCGAGACCGGCGACCCCGGCCAGGCCGAGACCTCGGCCGGTTCCGGCTCGCTGCTCAACTTTGCCGACGGCAAGAAACCCACGGAGGACGCCGGCATCGCGCCGGTTTCCCAGAACGAGCAAGCACAGGGCACCCGGGAGGACGCCGAACCTGCTGCCGCGGAGCCGCAGCGGCCCGTCGAAGAGCCTGCGGCGCCGCCGGTCGCCGCCGGGCGGCCCGCCTCCGATGCGACGGCCGACGACAGCATGACCGCCGACGACTTCCGCGATGCGCAGGACAATGAGGACTGGGCAGGCTCAGATGCAGATGCCGCCAAGGCCGCGGAAGAACAGCCGGAAGAACCGGACGCGACGGCCGCGGCGCGGCGACGCCTCGACGTGCCGCCGCTTAAACTTTCCGGCTTTGTGCCGTCCGCGTTTTCGACCGGAGAGGAAGCCAAGGCCCCCGACACGTCCATCCTGGCCAGGCTGCCTGTGCCGCTGCTCATCCATTCGGGCGACATGCTGCATTATGCCAATGACGCCTTCCTCGAACTCACCGGCTATGATGCGCTGGACGACCTCGCGGATGCAGGCGGCCTGGGCGCGCTCTTCGCCGACCCTTACGCCGAGGACGCCGCTACGGACGAAAGCGACCACTCGCTGAAGCTCAAGACCCGCCAGGGCCTGGAATTCCCGATCGACGCGCTGCTGCGCTCGGTGCCGTGGCGCGACGGCAAGGCGCTGATGCTGGTGGTGCGGCGTTCCGGCGAGGACGATGCGGCGCATTTCACCGCCGCCAATGACGAACCGGCGCTGCAGCCGGACGTGCCGGAGCTGAAGTCGCGCATTGCGGAGATGCGCACCATCATCGACACCGCCACCGACGGCGTCGTGCTGATCGGCCGCGACGGCAACATTCGCTCGATCAGCCGGCCGGCCGAAGCGCTGTTCGGTTTCGACAGCGACGAGGTCGCGGGCAAGCCCTTTGCCTCGCTGTTTGCCATAGAAAGCCAGCGCGCGGCGCGCGACTATCTGGCCGGGCTTTCGGAGCCGGGTGTCGCGAGCGTGCTAAATGACGGCCGCGAGGTCATCGGCCGCGAGGCGCAGGGGCGTTTCATCCCGCTGTTCATGACCATCGGCAGGCTGCCCAACGACAGCGGCTTCTGCGCCGTCGTGCGCGACATCACGCAATGGAAGCGGGCCGAGGAAGACCTGACGCAGGCACGCGCGGTTGCCGAGCGCGCCTCCTCGCAGAAGACCGATTTCCTGGCCCGCATCAGCCACGAGATCCGCACCCCGCTCAATGCCATCATCGGCTTTTCCGAGCTGATGGTAGACGAGAAATTCGGTCCGATCACCAACGACCGCTATCGCGACTACCTGCGCGACATCAACCGCTCGGGCAACCATGTGCTCGATCTCGTCAACGACCTGCTCGACATCTCCAAGATCGAGGCAGGCCAGCAGGAGATGGATTACGAGGCGGTGTCGCTCAACGACACGCTGGCCGAGACGGTGGCGATGATGCAGCCGCAGGCCAATCGCGAACGGGTCATCATCCGATCCAGCTTTGCCTCGCGGCTGCCGGAAGTGGTGGCGGATCTGAGAAGCGTGCGCCAGATCGCCCTCAACATCCTGTCCAACGCCATTCGCTACACCCAGGCCGGCGGCCAGGTGATCGTCTCGACCGCCTACGAGGCCTCGGGCGATGTCGTCATGCGTGTACGCGACACCGGCATCGGCATGACCCAGGCGGAGATCGAGCAGGCGCTGAAGCCGTTCAAGCAGATTAATGCGTTGAAGCGCGGACGCGGCGACGGCACCGGCCTCGGCCTGCCCCTCACCAAGGCCATGGTGGAGGCCAACCGCGCCCGTTTCGCCATCACCTCGACGCCCGGTGAAGGAACCCTGGTCGAGGTCGGCTTCCCCTCGACGCGCGTGCTCGCCGAATAACTTTGCACGCGACAGCGACGGCCAAAGAAAAAGGCGTCCAAGAGGACGCCTTGAGAAATGGGATGCTGTCACAACGGGGGCTTGAGCTGAACCTCAGGGGACGAGGAACGGGATTTCTCCCTCAAGTTACACGCGACTATCAGCGTCGTCTCTTAACAAGTCCTTACCGGACCGCGAAAAAATTTACGAATGTGTACCACCCGTGAAATCTAGGTAAATTCGCCGGACAGATTTCGTTAACCACATCGGTCAGCTTGCCAGCTGCGGCAGGTCGCGGAACAGCTCCAGCGCCTCGGGATTGGCGAGCGCTTCCTTGTTCTTCACGGCGCGGCCGTGGACCACGTCGCGCACGGCGAGCTCGGTGATCTTGCCGGACTTGGTGCGCGGGATGTCGGCGACGGCGACGATCCTGGCCGGCACGTGGCGCGGGCTGGCGCCGATGCGGATCCTGGCGCGAATGCGCTTTTCCAGATCCTCATCCAGGGTCACGCCGGAGGCGAGCCGCACGAACAGCACGACACGGACATCATTGTCGAAATCCTGGCCAATGCAGAGCGCCTCGAGGATTTCCGGCATCTGCTCGACCTGGTTGTAGATCTCGGCCGTGCCGATCCTCACGCCGCCCGGATTGAGCGTGGCATCGGAGCGGCCGTGGATGATCATGCCGCCATGTTCCGTCCATTCGGCGAAGTCGCCATGGCACCAGACATTGTCGAAACGCTCGAAATAGGCGGCGTGATATTTCTTGCCTTCGGGGTCGTTCCAGAAGCCGATCGGCATCGACGGGAAGGCCTTGGTGCAGACAAGCTCGCCCTTCTCCTGCCGGACAGGTTTGCCGTCGTCGTCCCAGACGTCGACCGCCAGGCCAAGGCCAGGGCCCTGGATCTCGCCGGTCCAGACCGGCTCGGTCGGCACGCCGAGCACGAAGCAGGAGACGATGTCGGTGCCGCCCGAGATCGAGGCCAGGTGCACGTCCTTCTTGATGCCGTCATAGACGAAGCGGAAATCCTCCGGCGACAGCGGCGAGCCGGTGGAGGAGATGGTGCGCACGCTCGACAGATCGTGGCTCGCGATCGGCTTCAGGCCGGCCTTGCGAACCGAATCGATGAATTTGGCCGAGGTGCCGAAATAAGTCATCTTCTCGGTATCGGCGAAATCGAACAGCGCGTTGCCGTCGGGGTAGAAAGGCGAGCCGTCATAAAGCAGCAGCGTCGCGCCGGAGGCGAGGCCCGAGACCAGCCAATTCCACATCATCCAGCCGCAGGTGGTGAAATAGAACAGGCGATCGCCATCGAGCAGGCCGGCATGCAGCCGGTGCTCCTTGACGTGCTGGATCAGCGTGCCGCCGGCCGAATGCACGATGCATTTCGGAATGCCGGTCGTGCCCGAGGAAAAAAGGATGTAGAGCGGATGCGCGAAGGGCAGCCGCTCGAAGCTCACGGGCTTTGCGGCAAAGGGCGAGAGCGCGTCTTCGAGCGCGGCTGCCTTGTCGATGGTGGCGGCAACGTCGCTCGAGGTGCCGAGATAGTCGACGATCAGCACCTTGCCCAGGCTTGCCAGCTTGTCCGCGACAGCGCGGATCTTGTCGGCCACCTCGATCGCCTTGCCGTTGTACCAATAGCCGTCCGGCGCGATGAAGACGACCGGCTCGATCTGGCCGAAGCGGTCGAGCACGCCCTGCTCGCCGAAATCGGGAGAGCATGACGACCAGACCGCGCCGATCGAGCTTGCCGCCAGCATCGCGGCGATGGTTTCGGGCATATTCGGCATCATGGCGGCGATGCGGTCGCCGGCCTTGACGCCGAGCGACAGGAAGAGCTGCTGCAGGCGCGAGGTCAGCGCGTGGAGCTCGTTCCAGGAGAGCCGCCGCTCGACCTTGTCCTCGCCGCGAAAGACGATGGCCGGGCCGCCGCCGGTCTTCTGCAAAAGGTTCTCGGCGAAATTCAGCCTGGCATCGGGGAAGAAGCTGGCGCCGGGCATCCGCTCGCCGTCGACGAGGCGCCGCTCGCCCTTGTCGCCGACAAGCGCGCAGAAATCCCAAACCAGGTCCCAGAAGGCTTCGCGGTTGTCGGTCGACCAGCGATGCAGTTCGGCATAGCCGGAGAAAGAACGCGCAGCCTTTGCCTCCGCGGCCTTCATGAACGCGGTCATCGGCGCTGCGTCGATCCGCTCCTGCGTCGGGGTCCACAAAGGTGTGTCGGCGGCCATGATCGCTCCTCCCAAAGCGTCGCGTTCGAGCCAGTTAAGCCCAACGTCGCATATGCCATCGTCCCAGAAACGGCGTGCGATTGCGGATCGGGATCGTGCAGACCGCTTATGCATATTGCGGCGCAGCAGAGCAAGATTTTGTTCGGGCGACCCATGGCGGCCGCTGTGCAAATGCCATCGCAAGGCCATAAAGACTTGAAAAGCGTCGGCGCTCGGTTACACCCGTCGGGCGATTTTGTCGGCAACGAAAGCATACGGGGCGAAATGCCATCATCTCTGATCCGGCGCGGGGTGTGGGCGATCGGCGTTGCCGTGCTCGTCATCGCGCTTGCGGTCGCGGCGCTGCCGCTCATTGCCTCGACCCGTATCGTGCGCGACCGCATCGCCTGGGAATTGAGTGCCTGGAGCGGCTTCAGGGTCACGATCGACGGCTCGCCGCGCATCGAGGTGTGGCCGAAATTCCGGGCCATCCTCAGCGACGTGACGCTGTCGCAATGGACCGAGACCGAAGCGCCGCCGGTGGTCGAGGCCGATCGCGTGGAAGTCGATCTCTCCGCCATGGCGGCCTTGCAGGGCAACGTCGCCTTCTCGACCGCCAGGCTGGTGCGCCCGACTATCAGGGTGCAGCGCACCGCCAGCGGCTTCTATCTGCCGCCGCTTCCGACCGGCGGGCGCATCACGCGCTCGATCGACACCGCGCGCGGCGTGGTCACCGCCAACCCGCAGAAGCCGGATCTCGGCAAATTGCCGTCCGATCCGTTCGGCACCGTCGAATTCCGCGATGGCCGCGTGGTGACTTCGGTTGACGGCAAGGAGGCCGAAATCCTGAGCAGCCTGAACGGCCAGGTCAATTGGGAAGCGATGAACAGCGAGGCGTCGCTGACCGCGAGCGGAATCTGGCGCGGCGAAAGCATGCAGCTCGATTTCTCATCGGCGAAACCGCTGGTGCTGTTTGGCGGAGGGGCGGCACCCGTCACCTTTTCCTTCAAGGCGGCCCCCGCGACATTCTCCTTCGACGGCACGGCCTCGATGTCGGACAATGCCTATCTGGACGGCCAGGCGAAGTTTGCCGCCCCGTCGCTGCGACGCGTGCTGGAGTGGTCGCAGGCAGGGATCGCGCCGGGTGCTGCGATCGGCGCGGTCTCGATCGCCAGCAAGGTGAACGCCTCGGCAGGACGCGCGAAATTCGAGAACACCACGGTCACGCTCAACAACAACCCGGGCATGGGCGCGCTGGATTTCTCCTTCGCCGAGGGGAGCCCGGTGATTGCCGGCACGCTCGCCTTCGACACGCTGGATCTCAGATCTTTCCTGTCGGCTTTCACGCCTGTCGCGCCGACCGGCGAGGCCGGCCCCGGCGATGTCGACACCAGTTTCGCCGACCGCATCAATCTCGACCTCAGGCTGTCGGCGGCGCATGCCATGGCGGGGCCGGTCCAGCTCGCCGACGTCGCGGCGACCGCGCAGGTCAAGAACGGTCTTGCCGTCTTCGACATATCCGACGCGTCGGCCTTCAACGGCAACATCCAGAGCAGCCTGCGCTTCGACCGCAAGCCGGAAGGCACGCAGGTCGAGATGCGGCTCCTGGCATCGGACGTAGATACGGGCGCCTTTGCCACGGCGGCGGGAATGACGCGGCTGGTGCCGGCCAGCACCGGGACCGTATCGGTCATCCTCAAGGGACCGGGCAAGGCCTGGAATTCCATCTTCGAGAATGCCGACGGATCGTTCTCAGCAACGTTGGGTCCGGGCACTATCAACGGGCTCGACCTGCCGGCCTTCCTCAAGCGCAACCAGCAGGGCGGCTTCTTCGCGCTCGACGATGTCGCCAATGGATCGCTGCCGATCGACGGCGCCGAGATCAAGGCAAGCATTTCGAAGGGCGTGGCGCGCCTGGACAAGGCCGAGATCAATTCGCAGAAATACAAGATCTGGCTGTCCGGCATCGCCTCCTATGTCGGACGCGGGCTGGCGCTCTCGGGCGGAGTGGTGCCCAACGGACAGCCGGCGCAGCAGCCGCAGCAGGCCAACAGTCAGGCGGCCAGCCCGGCTTCCGCGCCGCCGAGCCAGCCGCTGTTCTTCGTCGGCGGCAACTGGAGCGCGCCGTTCATATCGCCGATCGCTCCCGGCGTTTCAGGCCAGTAAAGGCGAGGGACGCAAAGCGTCCCCGCTTCTCGTCACGCTCAACCGCGCTGCGCGGCCTGCTCGTCGAGCTGGCGCTGGATCTCGCGCCGCTTGTTGGCGATCGAGGCGATGATAACGCCGACCGCCACCACCGCGATCAGGATGGTGCAGGCGGCGTTGATTTCGGGCGTCACGCCGAGGCGCACCTGGCTGTAGATCTTCATCGGCAGCGTGGTGGCGCCGGGACCCGAGGTGAAGCTTGCGATGACCAGATCGTCCAGCGAGAGCGTGAACGCCAGCATCCAGCCGGAGATGATCGCCGGCAGGATGACCGGCAAGGTGATCTGGAAGAAGGTCTTCACCGGCGGCGCGCCGAGATCCATCGCCGCCTCCTCCAGCGAACGGTCGAACGTGACCAGCCGCGACTGCACGACGACGGCGACGAAGCACATGGTGAAGGTGATGTGGGCGAGCGTCACCGTGACGAAACCGCGGTCGAGCCCGACGGCGACGAAGAGCAAGAGCAGCGAGAGGCCCGTTATGACTTCCGGCATGACCAGCGGCGCGAAGACCATGCCCGAGAAGAGCACACGTCCCTTGAAGCGCGTGTAGCGCGTCAGCGTGATGGCGGCGAGCGTGCCGAGCACGGTCGCGACGGTTGCGGAGATGACGCCGACGCGCGCCGTCACCCAGGTGGCGTCCATCAGGCCCTGATTGTGGAACAGCGACACGTACCATTTGGTCGAAAAGCCGCCCCAGACGGTGACGAGCTTGGATTCGTTGAAGGAAAAGACGATCAGAAGAACGATCGGCAGATAGAGGAAGGCAAAGCCCAGCACGATCGAGGTGATGTTGAAGCGGCTCCAGGTCGAGTTCATCTGCCCTGCTCCTGTGCCTTGGCCTGAGCCTGCTGGAAGAACATGATCGGGATGGTCAGCACCAGGAGCAGGATGACGGCCACCGCCGACGAGACCGGCCAGTCGCGATTGGAGAAGAACTCGTTCCAGAGCGTCTTGCCGATCATCAGCGTCTGCGAGCCGCCGAGAAGGTCGGGGATGACGAACTCGCCGACGGCCGGGATGAACACCAGCAGGCAGCCGGCGACGACGCCGGGCAGCGACAGCGGGAAGGTGATCTTCCAGAAGGCGCCGGTCGGCGGGCAGCCGAGGTCCTGCGCAGCCTCGATCAGCGAATAGTCCATCTTCTCCAGCGAGGAATAGAGCGGCAGCACCATGAAGGGCAGGTAGGAATAGACGATGCCGATGAAGATAGCGGTGTAGGTGTTGAGGATCACCAGCGGCTGGCTGATCAGGCCGGTGGCGAGCAGAACCTGATTGAGCAGGCCTTCGGGTTTCAGGATGCCGATCCAGGCATAGACGCGGATCAGGAACGAGGTCCAGAAGGGCAGGATCACCAGCATCAGCAAGGTCGGGCGGATCGTGGCCGGCGCCCGCGCCATGCCATAGGCGATCGGATAGCCGACGACCAGGGTGAGTATCGTCGAGATTCCCGCGATGACCAGGCTCGTCACATAGGCGTTGAAATAGAGCGCGTCCTGGGTGAGCCAGGTATAGTTATCGAAGTTGAGGTCGCGGACGCCGGCGAAAAATCCCGAAACGCCGTCCTTGAAGCCGAGCACCGGCGTATAGGGGGGCATCGAAATCGCCGTTTGCGACAGCGAAATCTTGAACACGATGATGAAGGGAACAAGGAAGAAGAACAGCAGCCAGAGATAAGGGACGATGATGACGAGGCGGTTGACGAGGCCTGTTGCCAGCCTCGCCGGCAGTGTTGCGGTTTCGGTCGATGGGGCGGCGGTCGCTGCGATATCCGTCATCTCAGCCTCCTACCTGGTCAACACGACGCCGGCATCGGGACGGAAGGAGACCCAGGCGCGATCGTTCCAGGTGAGCGGATCCTCGGTGATGCGCGAAGCGTTCAACGCGCTTGCCCGCACGATCTGGCCGTCGTCAAGCTTGATATGATAGACGGTCATGTCGCCGAGATAGGCGACGTCGTAGACCTCGCCTTCGAGCGCGTTGACGGCATCGGCCGGCTTTTTCGAGGAGACCTTGATCTTCTCCGGCCGGATCGCGAAGACGATGTCGGAGCCGGCAGCGGCGTTGCTGCCATTGTCGACGACGATCTGCGCTCCTGTCGCGCCGGTGATGCGCGTGGTGCTTGTCATATGTTCGGCAACCTTGCCTTCGAACATGTTCACATTGCCCACGAAATGCGCAACGAAGCGCGAGGCCGGCGCCTCGTAAATCTCGGCAGGCGTCGCGACCTGCATCACCTCGCCCTTGTCCATGATGGCGATGCGGTCGGCCATGGTCATGGCCTCCTCCTGGTCGTGGGTGACGACGACGAAGGTGAGGCCGAGCTCCTGCTGCAGGTCCATCAGCTCGAACTGCGTTTCCTCGCGCAGCTTCTTGTCCAAAGCGCCGAGCGGCTCGTCGAGCAGCAGAACCTTCGGGCGCTTGGCGACCGAGCGGGCAAGCGCCACGCGCTGGCGTTGGCCGCCCGAGAGCTGGTGCGGCTTGCGCTTGGCGAACTGCTCGAGCTTGACGAGCTTCAGCATCTCGGCCACGCGCTTTTCGACATCGGGTCCAGGCATGCCTTCCTGCTTGAGGCCGAAGGCGATGTTTTTTTCCACCGTCATATGTGGGAACAGCGCGTAGGACTGGAACATCATGTTGACCGGCCGCTTGTAGGGCGGGATGCCGCGCAAATCCTGTCCGTCGAGGAGGATGCGGCCCGCCGACGGCTCCTCGAAGCCGGCGAGCATCCTGAGCAGGGTCGACTTGCCGCAGCCCGAAGCGCCGAGCAGGGCGAAGAATTCGCGCTCGAAGATGGTCAGCGACAGGTTGTTGACGGCGGTGAAGTCGCCGAACTTCTTGGTCACCTTGTCGAACTGGATATACGGCTTGGCGTTCGGATCGTTCCAAGGCGAGAAATCCCTGCGGATGCTGCCAAGCGATTTCATGGTCCCCACTCCGTTACTTTTTAAAATTCCCCAAAAGAAAGCGACCCCGGCAGTTGGCTGCCGGGGTCGCGTCTCAATGCTTATTGGCCGGTGACGATCTTGGTCCAGGTGCGCGTGATGACGCGCTGTGTCTTGGGATCGTATGGCGCAACCGTGTACAGCTTCTTCGTCGTCTCTTCGTCCGGATAGACCGAAGGATCTTGCAGGATCGCCTTGTCGATGAATTGCTGCGAAGCCTTGTTGCCGTTGGCATAGAGCACGTAGTTCGACGATTTGGCGATGACTTCGGGCGTCATCATGTAGTTGATGAACTCGAGCGCTTCGGCGACATGCGGCGCGTCCGCGGGGATCGCCATCTGGTCGAACCACATCTGGGCGCCTTCCTTAGGCACCGAATAGCCGATCTCGACGCCCTGCTTGGCTTCCTCGGCGCGGTTGCGCGCCTGGAAGACGTCGCCCGACCAGCCGATCGCCAGGCAGATGTCGCCGTTGGCCAAAGCGTTGATGTATTCGGACGAATGGAACTTGCGGATATAGGGCCGGACCTTCAGCAGCGCTTCCTCGGCCTTTGAAATGTCATCGGGCGAGGTGCTGTTGGGGTCGAGTCCGAGATATTTCAGCGCCGCCGGAATGATGTCGGCGGGAGAGTCCAGCACGTAGACGCCGCAATCCTTCAGCTTGGCCAGCTTGTCCGGATTGAAGAACACGTCCCAGCTGTCGATCTTGTCGGTGCCGAGCGCGGCCTCAACCTTCTTGACATTATAGCCGAGGCCGACCGTGCCCCACATATAGTTGACCGAATATTCGTTGCCCGGATCGTATTTGGCGGTGCGCTCGGAGATAACGTCCCACATGTTGGAGATGTTGGGCAGCTTCGACTTGTCGAGCTTCTGGAACACGCCCGCCTGGATCTGACGCGCCAGGAAATTGGCGCTCGGCACGACGACGTCATAACCGCTGCCGCCGGCAAGCAGTTTCGTCTCCAGTATCTCGTTGGAATCGAAGGTGTCGTAGACGACCTTGATGCCGGTCTTCTTGGTGAAGTCGTCGATGATCGAGCTGTCGATATAGTCCGACCAATTGTAGACGTTGACGACGCGGTCTTCGGCATGGCCGCTTATTGTGAAAAGCGTCAGAAATGCCGACGTCGCCGAAAGCCAAAGCGCTTTGCGGATCATGGTGTTCTCCTTTGGTGAGTGTTCCCTCGCCGGCTCGTCGCGATATGGCGGCGCGGCGTTCGTTTCAGACTATTGAGCTTTCCGGAGAGCGACAAGCGTGAACTGCCCACGCCAGGGTCGATCAAGGCATCGAGGTTCGAGGCGTTCCACCCTCCCAGGCGAGGCACCCGGGCGGCGTCAACGGCATTCACCGCGGCGTAAGCAGAGCTATGACGATGCAGTCCGGTCCCGAGCAGGCCGGCGGAGTCACTTGGCAAGATACGCCTGTATTGTTGTTGCCGTGATCACAGCCTGCCCGCCCGGCAACTGGGTTGTCAATGGGGGAGGCTGCCTAAAGCGCGTCGCGCTGAAGGGGATTCAGGCGAAGCGCTTTAAGTCTTTGTTTTGATGCATGTCGTTCTCCCAAAACCGCTGCGCACTTTTGGGCGACATGCATTAACATCAATTGGGCGACGGCAGGCCGGTTACCCCGGGACGTGCAGGCCGCGCCTGTCGCTTAAACTCCAGGCCGATATGGACGAGCAGCGCCGTGACGACGACTGCGCCGCCGATAATGGTGCGCACCGACGGCACTTCGGAATGGACAAGCCAGACCCAGATCGGCCCAAGGATCGGCTCGAAGGTACCGAGCAGCGCCGCGATCGCCGCCGGCACCAGCCGCGCGCCCATGGCGAAAAAGGCGAGGCCGACGCCGAGGTTGATGACGCCGAAGGCGAAGAGGAAGCCCATGTCGCGCCCCGATACCGCGAATGCCGAGGCCTGGGAAGCGGCGAACGCACCGGCGAGCAGCGCGCCGAGACAGGTGGCCGGCACCATGCGCACATGAGCAAAGCGCCGGGTGATCACGGTCGCGAGCGAAAACATCACCGCGATCAGCAGCGCCAGGCCGTCGCCGATCGGCGAGACGGCGCCGCCCAGGGATTCGGAAACCATGATGGCGACGCCGGCGATGACGGCGGCGATCGCGATCCAGGTGGCCGGGGCGACCCGTTCGCGAAACAGCAGCCAGGCAAGGAGCGCAGCAAGCAGCGGCACGCCGGCCTGCATCAGGAGGATGTTGGCGACCGTGGTGTAGGCAAGCGCCACCACGAAGCTGGTCGAGGCGGTGGCGAAGCAGAAGGCGACGCCAAGGCCGGGCAGTCCCATGTGCCGAAAGAGCTTCAGGGTGCCGCGCCAGCCGTCGCGCCACAGCATGAAGGCGAGCAGAAAGGCCACGGCCCACAGCGAACGCCAAAACACCACGATCCAGCTGTCGCCGACATGGATGAAACGGGCGATGGCGCCGCCGAAGCTCCACATAAGCGCCGAAAGGAAGACCAGGAGCATGCCGATCCGCTCCTCGCGAGGCGAGACGGCTGGCAAGGCAGTGGAGGACGGGGCGACGCGGGGCGAGGCGGTATCGGTCATGGACATGACTGTCAGCGGGTTGCGTTCGATGCAGCAAGGACAACAAGACGTGTGTCTCAGACGACAGAACTGTGCCTCAGAAAGAATTATGCCTCAATCGCGTAGCGCAAAGACGCCGGCCCGGCGTGATCCAGCACCCGGCGAGACTTGGGACACATCCGCCGATGTCATCCTTGAAAATCGAAGGCGCTGAGACCCGTCACCATCTCGTCGAGGCCGAGCGGGCGCGTCACCGGCGGCTCGGCGCGCGCCAGGCAGCCGACGCGCTCGCAAAGCCTGCAGGCGGGGCCTACCGGCGTGGCGAAGCCTTGACCGGGCTTGCCTGCGGCTGCGGCCGGCAGCGCCGCGCCATAGACGATATCGTCGCGAAAGCCGATATCGCAGCCTAGCAGGAGCGCGGTGCGGCGCGGCCGTTCGGAGAACGCGCCCTGCGGACCTTTCAGCGTGCGGGCAATGCAGAGGAATTCGGCGCCGTCCGGCATCTCGACCGCTTCGACGAGGATCTGGCCGGGCTGCGAGAACGCCGCATGGACGGGAAGCTTGGGGCAGCCGCCGCCGAAGCGGCTCTGCGGATAGCCCTGGCTGCCGGCCTTGCGGAAGCGGTTGCCGGCATTGTCGACTTCCAGCATGAAGAACGGCACGCCCGCTGCGCCCGGCCGCTGCAGCATGGTCAGTCGATTGGCCGCCTGCTCGAAAGAGACGCCGAAGCGAGAACGCAGGACGTCGATGTCGTAGCGACCGCGAACGGCGGCGGCATGGAAAGCCTGATAGGGCATCATCAGCGCATGCGCGGCATAGCGGCCGAGCTCGAAGCGAGCGAGCCGGCGGGCCTCGTCGGTACCGAGCTTCAGCGCCTGGATCTCAGCCGCGACGGCCACCGACATGCGCATGAGGCTCGCCTCCATCGCGACTTCGCGCAATTGGTCGAAAGGCGACAGCCGCTCGGACAGGAACAGACGTTGCGAATGGCGATCGTAGCGGCGGCGCCAGTTGGGCATAGTGGCGACCGGCAGCACCTTGACGACGATGCCGTGCTCGCGCCTTAGCCAGGCTTTGAGCGCGCCGAACAGATCGTCACCAGGGTCGAGGACCGATGTGAAAGCCTCCGCCTCCTCTTCCAACGAAGCAAAATGGTTCGGCCGGCGCTCAAATACGTCATGGACTTCGTCGGCAGGCAGGCGGGTGCCGGACAGCGCGGTTGCCCTGCCCTCCTTGGCCAGAAGCTGGTTGAGGTCGGACAGGCGCTCGGCCTGCTCGCGATAGGCGCGAAAGAGTTTCACCATCGCCGCCGAAGCGTTCGGCGCTGTTTCGGCGAAGTCGATCAGTTCCTGATCGCCGGGCAGTTCGCCGGCAAGAAGCGGGTCGCTGAAGGCTTCGCGCAAAGCCGCGATCGAGCCTTTTGTCTCGCCCTGCAATTCATGTGGATCGACCTTGTAGACGGAGGCAAGCTTGAGGATGAGTTGCACCGTCAGCGGTCGCTGATTGCGCTCGATCAGGTTGAGATAGGATGGCGAGATGCCCAGCCCCTCGGCCATCGCTGTCTGGGTCAGGCTCCTGGCGTTGCGCAGCCGGCGCAGTCGCGGCCCGGCGAAGATCTTCTGGTCGGCCATTTCTGCCATCCTTGACAAGAATTTACATGATTATCAAGCCCGGCGCTCGTTCGCCGCTTTTACAATCGTGACAAATTTACAGAGCTGACTTGTCAATGGCAACACAGCTTTTCCTCTATTTTCTGAGATATCTTGCGGTTTTTCTAGGCGCCTTTCGCGCTGCAATGTAAACAATGTCATACGCAAGACGTCGCAGAATATGCCTTTGCGATGCAGCGCTGACGCAGTTCCCAAATGATCCGGAGTGACCAATGACCGATTTTTACAACCTCGTCCCCTCCGCACCGGAAGGCCGTTTCGACGGCATCGAGCGCCCCTACTCGCCGGAGGATGTGAAGCGGTTGCGCGGCTCCGTGCAGATTCGCCAGACGCTGGCCGAGATGGGTGCGAACCGGTTGTGGAAGCTCATCCACGAGGAGGATTTCGTCAATGCGCTTGGCGCGATGTCGGGCAACCAGGCCATGCAGCAGGTTCGGGCCGGCCTGAAGGCGATCTATCTCTCGGGCTGGCAGGTGGCGGCCGATGCCAACACCGCCTCGGCGATGTATCCAGACCAGTCGCTTTACCCGGCCAATGCGGCGCCGGAACTGGTCAAGCGCATCAATCGCACCTTGCAGCGCGCCGACCAGATCGAGACATCCGAAAGCAACGGGCTGTCGGTCGAGACCTGGTTCGCGCCGATCGTGGCTGACGCGGAAGCCGGCTTCGGCGGCCCGCTCAACGCCTTCGAGATCATGAAGGCCTTCATCGAGGCCGGCGCCGCGGGCGTCCACTATGAGGACCAGCTGGCGTCGGAAAAGAAGTGCGGCCATCTCGGCGGCAAGGTTCTGATCCCGACCGCGGCGCATATCCGCAACCTCAACGCGGCGCGCCTTGCAGCCGACGTGATGGGCACGCCGACGCTGGTCGTGGCGCGCACGGACGCAGAGGCGGCGAAGCTTTTGACCTCCGATATCGACGAGCGCGACAGACCTTTCGTCGACTACGACGCCGGCCGCACGGTCGAGGGCTTCTACAATGTTAGGAACGGCATCGAGCCTTGCATCGCGCGCGCCGTGGCCTATGCGCCGCATGCCGACCTGATCTGGTGCGAGACCTCGAAGCCGGATCTGGCGCAGGCCAGGAAATTCGCCGAGGGCGTGCGTAGGCACCATCCGGGCAAGCTGCTCGCCTACAATTGCTCGCCGTCCTTCAACTGGAAGAAGAACCTCGACGACGCCACGATCGCGAAGTTCCAGAAGGAGCTCGGCGCGATGGGCTACAAGTTCCAGTTCATCACGCTCGCCGGCTTCCACCAGTTGAACTTCGGCATGTTCGAGCTGGCGCGCGGCTACAAGGACCGTCAGATGGCCGCCTATTCGGAACTGCAGGAGGCCGAGTTCGCGGCCGAGGCCCGCGGCTATACCGCGACCAAGCACCAGCGAGAGGTCGGCACCGGCTATTTCGACGCCGTGTCGATGGCGATCACCGGCGGCCAGTCTTCGACTACCGCCATGCATGAATCGACCGAGCACGCCCAGTTCAGGCCGGCGGCCGAGTAACGGACAACAACCAGAGGCAACGCCCGCAGGGCATCTACACCGAGGAGAAGACCAATGGCATCGATAAGCCGCGTCAAGGAGAGGGCAGAAGAGCAATCAAGCGCGATGAGCGTCGACCAGCAGGCAACGATCCGCATGCTCGCCAACGATCTGCACAGGCTCAACCAATCGGTCATGAAGGCAGTCGAGGCCGGCGTCTCGGTGGAGCTGGTGCGTTCGGCCAGACACCATGGCGGCGACGGCAACTGGGGAGACCTTTTGATCCCGGTGATCGTTACCCAGCAGAGTCACACTTGACGTAACGTCAACAGTCTCGGCGATAGTCTCTCGCGCGCTATACGCTCGGAAGACTATCGCATTTTTTCGATTTGCATTCGTCGCCGAGAGGTACGACTTGCGCTGAATTCCAGAATTTCTTGCTATATTTTCGACGTCGATCGTTTCAGCTTGACAGCGGCCGTGATCTCACTCAATTGTGCCTCAGGTTTCAACCCTGCATTGAACCAGAGTGCCTTCCCGCCGATGTGTCCCGCCGACCCAGCCGACCATTCCAAAAAACATTCGAAACCGGCAGACCGGACCGGCGCGATCACGGCTGACTTTTCAAAGGTGCTCGTCGTCGGAAAATCGTCGATCAACCGGGTTGTGGTGTCGAAAATCGTCGAGAAATCGGGACTGAAACCGATCTCGGAGCCGCCCGAGATCGCCGAGAAGACACTGACCGGCCAACTGCCCGGCGCCGTCATTTTGGACGGCGGACCGGACAACATGGATTGCGATCGGCTGATATCGGCCATCGACGCGCTGCGGCGCGCCTCCGGCAAGCCGCTGCCCGCGGTGATCCTGCTTTCAACCAAGAATGGCACACCGGAAAGCCTCGGCCTGTCAAGCGTGGTCGATGCGGTGGTTGCCAAGCCGATCACGCCCGAGCGGCTGCAACCGGTGGTCGATCGCCTGGTCGGGCGCGGCTGAGCATTCCAAGAAAAGTGCGCAGCGGCCGTCCGCCCGCAATTGCCTAAACAACATGTTGGAGCGGGCCAGCGTTTCTATCGACGCCGAGCTGCCTGGTGCATCCCAACGCTTCGTCAGCCCGCCGTGGCGATGCTTTCGATCATTGCCGGCAGTTCGCTCAGGTCGGCGATCTGCCGGAAACGCGGCGCCGCGACCGGCGCTTCGGCATGCTCGGCCGCCCAGGTCAAATCGTGCGGGACATAGATGCCCCAGCCGCCGGCGTCGATGGCCGGGATGACGTCCGACTTCAACGAGTTGCCTACCATCATGCTCCGTTGCGGTCCGTCGCCATGGCGGCTGAAGATGCGGGCATAGGTGGCGGCGCTCTTGTCGCTGACGATCTCGACGGCGTCGAAAAGCTCGCCCAGTCCCGATTGCGCCAGCTTGCGCTCCTGATCCATGAGGTCACCCTTGGTGATCAGCACCAGGCGATAACTGCCTGCCAGCTTCTCGATCGTCTCACGCGCGTGCGGCAGTGGCTCGATCGGGTGGCTGAGCATGTCGCGGCCGGCAGCCAGGATTTCCGCGATCGTCGAGGCGGGAACGCGGCTTTCGGTAACCTCGATCGCCGTCTCGATCATCGACAGCATGAAGCTCTTTATGCCGAAGCCATAGACGCCGAGATTGCGCTTTGCGGCTTCAAGCAGGTTCGCGGAAATCCGGCTTGCGTCGCCGTGCTCGGCAAGCATGGCGATGAAGCGCTGTTCGGTCATGCGGAAGAACTGCTCGTTCTGCCACAGCGTGTCGTCGGCATCGAAACCTATCGTGGTCAGATGAGAGGCGGGCATATGCGGGCACCGTTCTTCATGAACGGCCGGTTTAGCCGTTGTTATGGCCTGCCGCCAGCCTGAAGACGGACGTGCGCCCGGCGCCTCCCCTTCCCTTTCCCCGTTGCGCCCGGCTATAGTTCGAAATCCGCAACACAATCTGGTGAATGATGCCGCCTGAAAAAAAGGAAGTCCGTCCGTCAAGCCGGGGGGGACGCGCCCGCACGCCTGCATTCCTGAAAAACGAACGCGGCGTGAGGAACTGGAAGGAAGCCAGCGCCTGGCTCGAATGGCGCGGCATCGAGGACATCGAGTGCATCACGCCCGACCAGGCGGGCGTCGCCCGCGGCAAGATGATGCCGTCGAAGAAATTCACCTCCAACACCTCGTTGGCGCTGCCTTCGGCCGTGTTCATGACGACGATCTCGGGCGGCTATCCCGAGGACGGCAACGGCTTCCATTATCCCGAGGACGATGGCGACCTGAAGCTTTTGCCCGATCTTTCAACGCTGACAGCGGTGCCCTGGGAAGAAGATCCGACGGCAGCAGTGATTTGCGACCTCGTCCACCAGGACGGCCGCTCGGTCGAGTTCACGCCGCGCAACGTGCTGAAGCGCGTGCTTGCCGCCTATGACGAGCGCGGCCTGAAGCCGGTGGTGGCGCCCGAGATCGAATTCTATCTGGTGCGCAAGAACCCCGACCCGGACTATCCGCTGACGCCGCCGGTCGGGCGCTCGGGCCGGCCGATCGGCGGCGGCGCCGGCTATTCGATCGCCGGCGTCAACGAGTTCGACGAACTGATCGACGACATCTACCATTTCTCGGAACGGCAGGGCCTGGAGATCGACACGCTGATCCATGAGGAAGGCGCCGGCCAGCTCGAGATCAATCTGCGACACGGCAACCCGATCGAGCTTGCCGACCAGGTCTTCATGTTCAAGCGCACAATTCGCGAGGCGGCGCTGAAGCATGAGATCTACGCCACCTTCATGGCCAAGCCGATCCAGGGCCAGCCGGGCTCGGCCATGCATATCCACCAGTCGGTCATCGACAAGAAGACCGGCAAGAACATCTTCTCGGCCGAGGACGGCTCCGAGACGGACGCCTTCTTCCATTTCATCGGCGGCATGCAGAAGCACGTACCGAACGCGCTGGTGATGTTCGCGCCCTACGTCAATTCCTACCGCCGGCTGACGCAGCAGGCCTCGGCTCCGGTCAACAACAAATGGGGCTACGACAACCGGACCACCGCCTTCCGCGTGCCGCGCTCCGATCCGGCAGCGCGGCGCGTCGAAAACCGGATCCCGTCTTCCGACGCCAACCCTTATCTGGCGCTTGCCGCGTCGCTTGCCTGCGGGCTGATCGGCATGACCAGAAAGATCAAAGCTGAACCGCCGGTTCTGACCACGGCCAATGCCGACGAGATCGACCTGCCGCGCAGCTTGCTGGAAGCGGTCGATTTGTTCGAGGCCGACAAGGAGCTCGGCATTATCCTCGGCACATCCTTCGCCGCCACTTACGCAGCGATCAAGCGGGCCGAGTTCGAAACCTTCATGGAAGTGATCAGCCCATGGGAGCGGGAGTATTTGTTGCTGAACGTTTAGGGGAGTAGGGGAGTAGCGACGGTCGCTGAAAAAACAGGCTCTTACAAGGATTTAGTGGTTGGCAGCAGGCGATGGACTTAGTTGTGTCGGTCTACAGCGCGACGAGATCCTGGCCGAAGGACGAGCTCTATGGACTTACCAGCCAAGTGCGCCGCTCCGCAACTTCAGTGCCCTCAAATATAGCGGAGGGTTACGGCAGAGAGATTCGAGGTTCCTATCAGCAATTT
>NZ_VFWS01000340.1:0-1560 GCF_006443065.1 Mesorhizobium sp. B1-1-5
ATGCTGGAATGTCAGGAGCGCCAAAATGGCCGACCGCACTTGAAACGACATTCGCGTCGGCGCAGCCAGTATAGAACAGGAACTGATCAATTTGGTGCGAGGCGATATCGACCAGGATGCCGCCGTAATTCACGGGATCGAAAAACCACGCCGGGCGTAGCGCACGGTTGAGCCGGTGCGGCCCCAGGCCCGTCACATGGATGACCTCGCCGATGGCGCCGTCCATCGCCAGTTGCGTCGCCAGCGTCGAGGCTCGGGTCAGGAGGCGCTCCGAAAAGCAGATCGAAAAGATGCGTCCCGTCTCACGCACGGTCTGCCGCACGGCGGCAAGCTGCTCGAACGTGGTCAGGCCGGGCTTGTCCGCAAGCACGTCCTTGCCATGCCACATGGCCTCGACGGCAATGGCGGCCCGGTCGGAGGGGACAGCCGCGGTAACGACGAGGTCGATGGCGGGATCCTCGATCAGGCGCCGTCGTTCGACCGGCGCGATCCGTGGAAAACGCTCGGCGATGCCGGCGGCAACCTTGGGATCGGTCGTCGCGGGATCGTAGCCGGCGCACTCGGCGCCGGCATCCAGAAGCCCACCGATCAGGTCATAGACGTGACGATGATCGATGCCGATCACGGCAAATCGCATTGGTCCGCTATTTCATCTTGTTGGCACCGACCTCGCGGTCCCATTTCTCGAAGGCGGCGACCAGTGCTTCCGGCTTTAACGGCGCTTCGACCGGGAACTTCCTGATCAGCTCTTCATATTGTGGGCGGCCGAACTCTGCGATGGCGTCCTGGCTTTCCTGCGGCGCGGCGCTGAGTGGTACCCCCTTGACCGCCGGACCGGGATAGAAATAGCCCTTGTCGTAGGTATAGGCCTGCTGCGCGGGTTCGAGCATGAAGGCCATGAGCTTGACCAGAACCGCGACCTTTTCCTCCGCGACGCCCTTGGGAATGCACATGAACTGCGTATCGGGCACCCAATGCGTGCCTTCGAGCGCAAACGTCTCGATCTCCTTCGGCACGATGCCCAACACACGCGGGTTGATGTCCCAGCCGAAGGTGGAAACGATCATGTCGCGGGTGCCCTCGGCCAGCTCCTTCATCGTCACCGTGGTGCCGGAGGGATAGTAATCGATTCCTTCATCCAGCGCCTTCAGATAGGCCCAGGTCTTCTCCCAGCCGTCGACGGGATCCTGCGGATCCTTGTCGCCGAGCAGGTAGGGGAGACCCATCATGAATGTACGGCCAGGGCCGGAATTGGTGGGCCGCGCATATATGAAGCGGCCCGGATTGGCCTTGGCCCAGGCTAGCAGCTCCTCGACCGAGCCGGGAACCTCCTTCACCCGCTCAGGCGCGTATTCGATCAGCGGGCCGGAAGGATAGTAGTTGACGACAACGCCATATCCCGCGCCCTGCTTCTTGTGCAGGGCCAGTGCGGCGGGTTCGTAATTGTCCTCGATTTTGGGGAACTTGTCGTTGAAATCCGGCAGAATCTTGATCCACGTGCCGTTGGCTAGGCCTGCCGCCAGACCGTCGGACCCGGTCAGCACCATGTCGATATCGACG
>NZ_VFWS01000341.1:0-1544 GCF_006443065.1 Mesorhizobium sp. B1-1-5
GCCTGGCGCACCTTCACATTGTCGAACGGCGCCATGGTGGTGTTCATGGTGACGTAGCCGGTGTGCAGTTGCCCGCCCTCCACGACGCGCGCCTTCTGCTCGGGATCGGCCATCACCTCCTGGAACTTGGCCGGCGGAATGCCGTCGCCGGGCACGTCGATCTCGCCCTTCTGAAGGCGCAGCAGCGCCACGATCGGCTCCTGGCCGATTTCGAAGGTGATCTTGTCCAGATGCGGCAGTCCCTTATGCCAGTAGTCCGCGTTGCGCTCGAAGACGATGCGCTGGCCGAGCGTCCACTCCGCGAGCTTGAAGGCGCCGGTGCCGACCGGATGCTTGCCGAAATCGGCGCCATATTTCTCGACCTCTTCCTTCGGCACGACATGCGAGAAGTTGATGGCCATGACATGCAGGAAGGTGGCGTCGGGCCGGGTCAGCTCGAACTTGACGGTATAGGGGTCGACCACGGTGACACCCGATAGTGTCTCCGCCTTGCCGGCGGCGACATCGTCATAGCCCTTGATCGAGCCGAAGAAGCCGGCGCCGGGGCTCTGCGTCTTCGGGTTGGTGACGCGGTCGAGCGAGTATTTCACGTCCTCGGCGGTCATTTCGCGGCCATTGTGGAATTTCACACCATGGCGCAGCTTGAAGGTGAAGGTCTTGCCGTCGGGCGAGATCTCGTAGCTTTCGGCGAGATCGGGCTTGAGGTTCGTGGTGCCCGGCTCGTAGTCCATCAGCCCGTCGAACAGGCTCTTGATCATCGACCAGTTCTGCCAGTCATAGCCGAACGCCGGGTCGAGGGTCGCGCCATCGTCCTTGTAGGTGATGGTGATGGCGCCGCCCTGCTTGGCGTGGGGATCGACGGCGTCCTCGGCGCGGACGCTCGTCATGCCGAGCATCAGCGCCAGCGCCGATACGGCCACGGTGGATGCGAGAAGCTTTTTCATTGTTATGTTCCCTTTCTCTGTTGGTTTTCTGGTTTCATCTGAGCTTGATGCGGGGATCGATGAACGGGGCGATGATGTCGGCCAAGAGATTGCCGAGCACGATGGCGAAGGCCGACACCAGGGTGACGCCCATGATGATCGGAATGTCGACGCGCTGGATCGCCTGCCAGGCGAGTTGGCCGATGCCTGGCCAGCCGAACACGCTTTCGACCACCACGATGCCGCCCATGAAGATGCCGATATCGATGCCGATCATGGCGATGACCGGCAGGATGGCGTTGGGGAGCGCATGGCGGAACAGGATGGCGCGGCGGGCCAGGCCCTTGGCGCGGGCGGTGCGCACATAATCCTGGCGCAGCACGTCGATCATCGAGGAGCGCATCATGCGCGCGTACCAGCCGGCGCCGAGAATGCCCATGGTTAGCGAGGGCAGCACCAGATGGCGCCAGGTGCCGTAGCCGCCGATCGGGAACCAGCCCAGCCGCACGGCGAACACGTAGAGCAAAAGCAGGCCGACGACGAATTGCGGCGCCGAGACGCCGACGAAGGAGGCGACCATCAGCGTCTGGTCGGTGGCGGTGCCGCGCTTGACGGCGGCGA
>NZ_VFWS01000342.1:0-1541 GCF_006443065.1 Mesorhizobium sp. B1-1-5
GATCGAGCCCGACGTCGGCTTCGAGCCAGCGGCGCCATATGCGAAGCCAAGGCGTCTGGCCGCGTCGATCGCGAGAATGCGTGGAGCCGTCATCCCAGGTCCTCGTGCCCGTTCGGGCTGATTGGTGGGCGTCTCTCCGCCCTGTTACGCCGATGGTGTTGCGCTGTTGCTCGGGAGGCTCCTAGGAGCTTTGACCCTCACGCTGGGAACACGACGTCTTCCCGCTGCCTCTGAATTCAGTGTGGCGCGCCGGCACCGCCGGCTTTGTTCCACTCGTCATCGGTCATGCTGCCCTTGACGGCATTGACGACGGCCGATGTGGTCTCGTCCGGATCTTCATCGGCTTCCTCGCGCTGCACCGCGGCGGCGCCGAGACCGAAGCTGGCGAAGTTGTCACCTAAGGCGGTACGGATATCCGTTGCGAACTCGCGATCGTCGTCTTCCAGACCGTCGACCTTGCCGTCGGCGCGCTCGATCATGGCTTCGGCCTTACGCTTTAGCTTCTGCGCGTCGACGATCGCCCGGATGACGCCCTTGTTGACGCCGTGCTTTTTCGCGTCGGACAGGATCTCTTTCTGATCCGCGTCGGTCGCCTTCTGGATTGCCCGCTTCTTCACCTTGAATTCGGCGTCGAGAACGCGAAGCTTCTCTTCGCGCTCCTGCTCGAGACGATCGAACTCCTCGACGAAGGAACCCGCCTCGGATGGCGATGCTCTATTGGGCCTCTCGTGGATAGCGGTCACGCTGATATCCTTTCCTCGGTCGGGACCTTGATCCCGTTCGATCGCTTGTTGAGGTTTTGTTCGGCCATCGTTGCCCACCGACAGTTCGATGGCTCGTAGTTGCCGTCATTGTCGGGCCAGCGATCAACGGTGTGATCAGGCGATGGCTTCGGCCCCATGTCGGCAACGAAGCATTCGAGGCCGGTCATTCCACCCTCACCGTTCAGCCAGCGGTCGCAGATAGTGATGCCGCGGCCGCCGTAGAGACGGTAATTTTCGGAGTTCGGGTTGAAGCATCGCTGCTTCATGCCAGACCATGTCTTCGCCAAATCAGGCGCCGTCTTGGCGTAAGCGCCATGCTTAAGGCTTCGCTTTAAAGTCTTCTCTTTGCGAAGGCATCCGCACGAGACGGTTGTACCGTCGCGCAAACAGGCCGTGCGAACTTCTTTCTCGACGCCGCAGTCACAACGGCAGTGCCAGACAAAAGCCCCTGTAGGAATTCTGCGGCTCGGGGCCAGAACAACGAGACGACCAAAGCGGACGCCCACCAGCGGCAATCTCGGATTAGCCATCAGGAGATCCTTTCCGCCGATCGAAGACCGGCGTGCTGACGGATGGTTGGTGGGGTGTAGGAGAGCCGCCGATGCGCTTCGCAGTAGGAGCGCTCAGGCTCCTTCGTGGCCCCGCAGGCGAGAAGACCTTGACCGTTGGTGCCGTCCACCGGCCAACGGCAACCGGCGGAGCCGAAGGCGACGGGATCAACACCGGGGATGGGGTGAAAGGCGTCTTCACGCTTGATCACGATGCCCGGCGAAGCTG
>NZ_VFWS01000343.1:0-1540 GCF_006443065.1 Mesorhizobium sp. B1-1-5
GCCGACGGGCATCGGCGCGCATGAAAACGGCAACGGGCTCGGCGCCGATATTCTGAGCCTGGCTGGCCGAACCCTCACGCGTCTGCTGTCGCGCTATGGCGTGCTTTTGGGGTTCCTGGCGCTTTGGCAGGCGGCGGCGAGCGGCGGCTGGGTCAATGCCGCGGTGTTGCCGCCGATCGACATGATCGTCGTAGCGCTCTGGAAGGGCCTCGCCGGGGGCAGCCTGCTCGGCGACATCGCCATCAGCCTGCAGCGCGCCGGCCTCGCCTTCGCCGCGGCGGCTACGGTCGCCATCCCGCTCGGCCTCGTCATGGGTCAGACCCGCAGCGTCGAGACGGCGCTCGATCCGATCCTGCAACTGTTCCGGCAGACCTCGGCCCTGGCGCTCTATCCCGTCTTCATCCTGCTTCTGGGGCTAGGCGAAGCCTCCAAAGTGTTCGTCATCTTCTGGGCAACGCTGTTTCCACTGCTGCTCAACACGATCAGCGGCGTCAAGTCGGTCGATCCGCTGCTGATCAAGGCGGCGCGCTCGATGGGTACGTCCGACTTCGACCTGTTCCGGAAGGTTATCCTGCCGGCCAGCATGCCCTCTGTTGTCGCCGGCGCAAGGCTGGCGGTGAAGTCGTCGCTGTTCGCGGTGATCGGCGCCGAGATGCTGGCGGCCAAATCCGGCCTCGGTTTCCTTATTCAGAACTCGCAGTTGATGATGGAAACGGCGGACATGTATGCCGGCATCCTGACGCTGACCGTCATCGGGCTCACCGTCAACTATTTGCTCGTCTGGTTCGAGCGCTGGGCGACCGCCTGGAAAGGCCAGTCCGAGTCCTCGCTCATCTGAGCCGTTCACTCATTCCAATCAGCAAGGATTTTCCTCATGTCCAACATTGCATTCGACGGATTTCGCCGGCTGTTCCTGAAGGGCGCCATTGCCGTCGTCATCGGCCTTGGCGGCATGCCCGCCTTCGCGCAGGACAAGCCCGAATTCATCCGCATCGGCAGCACCGCGCCGGGGCACCTCAAATTCGTCCTCGCACAGAAGGACGGCTGGTGGGAAAAGGAGTTCGCCAAGGACGGCATCAAGGTCGAACTTGTCACCTTCAATGGCGGCTCCGAGGCGACGACGGCGCTTGCGACAGGCGCCATCGAATTCACCTATACCGGCAACAATCCCGCGTTGCGCGTCGCCGCCTCCGGCGCCGATGTCAAGCTGATTGGCCTGTCGAGCTATGTGCGGTCGGGCGGCTCGTATATCGTGGTCAAATCCGACTCTCCACTGAAGACGCTGCAGGACCTCAAAGGCAAGAAGGTCGCCTATCTCACCGGTACGGTGCGGCACTCGAATTTCAGCAAGGCGCTGAACAGCGTCGGCCTGACGACCGGTGATGTCGAGGGATTGAACCTGCCTTTCGAGGCATCCGGCCCGGCACTGCTGCGCGGCGACATCGACGCCCTCGTCGAAACGGATTCGACCGCGGCCAAGCTGGTCGACACCGGCGAGGCACGGGTGCTCTTCGACACCAGCACCCATCCGGAATGGAAC
>NZ_VFWS01000344.1:0-1537 GCF_006443065.1 Mesorhizobium sp. B1-1-5
ACGATCTCCAGCACGATGTCGGGATAGGCGGCGGCGAAGGCGCCGAGCCGCGGCGTCAGCACTAGATGCGCAGCGGTGCGCGGCACGCTGAGCCTGAGATTGCCGGCCGGCCGGTCGCGCGCCTCGACCGCCGTTTCCAGCGCAAGGTCGATCTCGGACAATGCCGGGCGCAGCCGCTCTAGCAATTGCGCGCCTTCCTCGGTCGGCGCGACGCTGCGCGTGCTGCGCGCCAGCAGCCGCACGCCGAGCCGTGCTTCCAGGCTCGACACGGCATGGCTCACCGCCGACGGCGCGATGCCGAGCTCGCGGGCGGCGCCGCGGAAGCTGGCACATTGGGCGACCGCGGCCAGCACGGCGAGTTGCGAGAGGTTCGTCCGATTCATCGTTCTATTTTATAGAGCAACCCGTACAAAAGAGAAAGAATTATCGAACGCGTCGCGAGGCGCTATCTCTCCCCCATCGCAACAAGGAGATGCGCCATGAAAACCCGCAAACTTGGAACTGAACTCGAAGTCTTCCCCGTCGGCCTCGGCTGCATGGGCATGAGCTTCGGCTATGGCGGCCAGCCGGAGGCGGAAGCGATCGCCACGCTGCGCCGCGCCGTCGAGATCGGCGTGACCTTCTTCGATACGGCCGAAGTCTATGGTCCATACGAGAACGAGATCCTGCTCGGCAAGGCGCTGAAGCCGGTGCGCGACAAGGTGACGATTGCCACCAAATTCGGCTTCAAGATTTCCGAGCACGGCGAGGGCACCGACCGCATGATCGGCGTCGACAGCCGCCCCGAGCACGTCAAGGCGGTGGCCGAGGCCTCGTTGAAGCGGCTCAATACCGACGTGATCGACCTCTATTACCAGCACCGCGTCGATCCGAACGTGCCGATCGAGGACACGGTCGGCGCCATGGCGGAGCTGGTGCGCGAGGGCAAGGTCCGGGCGCTGGGCCTGTCGGAGGTGAGCGGCACGACGCTGCACCGGGCGCATGCCGTGCACCCGATCGCCGCGGTGCAGAGTGAATATTCGCTGTGGAGCCGCGATCCCGAGGACGAGGTCTTCGACGTCTGCCGCGAGCTCGGCATCGGCTTCGTCCCCTATAGCCCGCTCGGCCGCGGCCTGCTCACTGGCGCGATCGCCAAGCCGGACGCGCTCGGCGCCGGCGACTGGCGCCTCACCTTGCCGCGCTTCCAGGCCGAGGCGATGGAAGCCAACAATGCCGTCATCGCCGTGCTGGAGAAGATGGCCGCCGGGAAGGGCGTGACCCCGGCGCAGCTGGCGCTCGCCTGGGTGCTGCATCAAGGCGATTTCATCGTCCCGATCCCCGGCGCAAGGAAGATACGCCACCTTGAGCAGAACACGGCCGCGGCGAATATCGAGCTGAGCGCGGCCGAGGTCGCGGCGATCGGTGACGCACTGTCGCCCGACAAGGTGGTCGGCAAGCGCTACACGGAGGAACTGCTGGCGTTGGTGAACGGGTGAGCGACAATGGAAGGGGCGCTTCGGCGCCCCTTTGAAGGGTCGGCGCGAGGCCCCCCTCTCTG
>NZ_VFWS01000345.1:0-1529 GCF_006443065.1 Mesorhizobium sp. B1-1-5
GTGCCGCGCATGACGCGAAAGTCGCCTGCATTCTCGGGAATATCGAACCGCTGGCTGCTGTTGATCAGGCTGTAGAACAGTTTCGCCAACTGGCTGCGCCGCCAGCTTGCCCCGCGCCGGTCGTTCTGCGCGTAGACGACGTCGACGTCCGGATTCTCAGCCAGCTCGACGATCATCTTCAGGCTGGTCTCCAGGGAGTGCTGCAGATCCGCGTCCATGACAAGCACCATGTCGCCCCGCGAGTGGTCGAGGCCGGCGAGCACGGCGACCTCCTTGCCGAAATTGCGGCTGAGGCGCACGATTTCCCAGGATCCCGAAAGTGCCTGCGAAAACCGCCCGGCGCTATCGTCCCGGCTGCCGTCGTCGACCAGGATCTTGTGGACTTGCATGCCGAAGCGGCTCGACACCGCCGCCTCGAGCGCGTCGAGCAATGCCGCGAAAGCCGTCGCCGATTGCGCCTCGTTGAAGAACGGCGCCACGATATCGAGTGTCGGGCGCATCTCAGCCATGGGCGACAGGCTCCGCATTCACCAATTTTTGCCGCGCCTTGGCCCAGAACCACCATATCAGGAAGCAGGCGATGAAAGTGACCGTGATCGGCCGAAACCAGGGATAGAGAAAGTCATGCATGTGGCGCTCGACACCGGTCAAACCTGTCAGGAATAAAGTCATGGACAGCACGCAGGCCAGGACGCCACCTTTTTCTTCGCGCCACAACAGGGCAATGGCAAGGCCGGCGGGAACCGCGATCATCGCATAGGTGTTGGGCTCGACGCGCGGGTTGAAGACGCACATGTAGAAGGCGGCCGCCAGGAAGATCGCGAGTCCGGCCGCTCCTTGTTCGAGCTTGCGGTCGAACCAGAGCACGATCGAGAGCGTCAGCAGGCCGATCACGACGCGCACCGCCGTGGCAACCGAATCCGGAACGGGCAGCCCCATCTCGATAAAGGGCGCGGTGAAATCGGTAGGAACAAAATGGCTGGTCTTGTCGACGGCCATCGACGTCAGCATGCGGGCGAAATCGCCATACTGCTCGTTCAGGTAGCCGGCGGGAGCGAAAGCGTAGGGTATGGCGAGCACGAACAGCACTGCCAGCACAAGGGCCGGTATCAGCCGCGGGCGCAACGCCCCCACCAACAGCAGCATGATGATCGCGGTCGGCTTGGCCGTGATGGCAAGCGAGGCCCAAAAAAAGGTCTCCGCACGCCTTCCTTCCAGTGCCGACAGGGTCAAGAGCCAGCAGGCGCCGGTCAGCAGGATTGTCGCCTGGCCGTTGCGGATGGCGCCCAGTGTCATCGGTAAAGCGAGGAAGAGGCCGAAGGAAAGCAGCCAGGTCTGCTCCTGTCCGCCCAGCTTATGCACCTGCCGCGCCGCGGCAATGGTGAGAACGGCGAAACCGAGGGCATGCCAGACCAGCCCGCCAAGATGCGGTCCCAGATTCAAGAACGGAATATAGAGCGCGGCGAAGGCGGGCGCGTAAAGGTATCCAATCTCGGACTCGAGGTCGTAGCGCGGCCGGCCGGCGAGAA
>NZ_VFWS01000346.1:0-1525 GCF_006443065.1 Mesorhizobium sp. B1-1-5
CGCTGGGCCACGGGAGGAGGGACATCTCCCCCACGAGGGGGGAGATTGGCAGCTTCGATGGCAGGGTCAACCTACCCCACGAACCCAACCTTTTTATGCGACCCATCGCAATACGGCTTGTTCGCCGAATGGCCGCAGCGGCACAGGAAGGCGCGTTGCGTGCGGTCGACCGTGTGGCCGGTGCCGGTGACGATTTCCATATTGCCTTCGAGCTTGAGCGGCCCGTCTTTCGTCGGCGTAACCTTGAGTGGCCCGTCGCGCGCGTCCAGCGCCGGCGTGTCCTTCAGCGCCGGCTCGCCGGTGGCGGCAAACCCTGATTTGTTGTGGCTGCCGTCGCAGAACGGCTTGTTCTGCGACGCGCCGCAGCGGCAGAGCGTGGCGCGGTGTAACGTCTCGCCGTCGAGCATAATCTCGGCGTGGACGGCCAGCGGGCCGTTTTCCCTGATGCGCACAGTGTTGACCACCGGCGGCCTTTCCTGCGGCCCGCCATCCTTCCTGACATAGGTAATGGCGCCTGACGGGCAGCTTTCGGCAATGGCGACGATCTTCTCGACGCTGGCCGCGTCGGGATGGATCCACTCTCCCGGCGCGTTCGGCACGAAGACATGCGGATCGCCCAGCACGCAATTGCGCGAATGGATGCAGCGCCGGCCGGCAAAGCCGACGTCTATCTTCTCGCCCTCGACCGGACCTGCCATCGCCTTGCTCCTGTTGCCTGACGCACGCCGCCTGGATGCGGCGTGCTTTGGGTGCTGTTCTTGCAGGCTATGCCCCAGGCAGGAAAAGCGTCAAGCTGGCAAGCCGGTCAGGGAACCAGTTCGATCTCCTCGGTCTCGCCGCCGCTGCAGGTATAGCAGCAATCGTCGCATTTTTCCTTGTCGCCGGGGCCGACGCCCCAATAGGTGCCTTCGTCGCCGTCGACCCAGGCGCCGTAGCAGATCGATTCGCCCTCGTCGCAGGAGACCGGCAGTTGCCTGGTCTCGCCGTCATCGAGGTAGAAATCCTTGCCGTTGCCCGGCCACACATAGTCGCGGTCCTGGCTGTAGAGCTCGAGGCGCATGGCATTGGGATGGCTGTTCTTGATGGCGAAGGTGACGTCGCCGGCATGGGCCGACGGCACCAGCAGCATGGCAAGAGACAGCGCGGCCAGCGAGCGGCGCGCATAGGCGTAGAACATGGTATCCCCCAAAAATAAACGGCCCACCCGGCCGCCCCGCGGGCATTGCACGGGGCGAGCGATCGCTAAAGGGGTCGACCGCGACAATCCCGGACTAATTTTGGGGAGATTGGCGCTACTCGACCAGGTCGACGGTCTCGGTCGAATGGTGCACGCAGATGAAACAGCAATCGTCGCAGGGCCGGTCGTTGTCCGGGCCGACGCCGGCCGAGATGGCGTCATTGCCGTAGACCCACGCGCCGTAGCAGATGCGTTCGCCCTCATTGCACGAAATCGGCACCGATTTGCGTGAGCCGGGATCGATCAGGAACACCTTGTCGTCGCCCGGCCAGCCCGTTTCGCGGTCGC
>NZ_VFWS01000347.1:0-1521 GCF_006443065.1 Mesorhizobium sp. B1-1-5
GATCGAACTCGCGCGGATTCTCCGTCGCGACGCGGCGGAACTGCCCGGCCATGGCCATGCGGCAATCGGTGGCGATGTTGACCTTACGCACGCCGTAGCGGATGCCGCGCTCGATCTCCTCCACCGGGACGCCAAAGGTCTGGGACATCTCGCCGCCGTATTTGTTGATGATGTCCTGCAGTTCCTGTGGCACCGAGGAAGAGCCGTGCATGACCAGATGCGTGTTGGGCAGCTTCTCGTGGATCGCCTCGATCACCTGCATGGCCAGTATGTCGCCGTCCGGCTTGCGGGTAAATTTGTAAGCGCCGTGCGAGGTGCCGCAGGCGATCGCCAGCGCGTCCACCTGGGTTGCGGCCACAAAGTCGACCGCCTGATCGGGGTCGGTCAAGAGTTGGTCGTGGGAGAGTGCGCCCTCGGCGCCGTGGCCATCCTCGGCCTCGCCCTGGCCGGTTTCCAGCGATCCGAGCACGCCCAGTTCGCCTTCGACGGAAGCCCCGACCCAATGCGCCATGCGTGTGACTCGTTCGGTTACGGCGACGTTGTAGGCATAGCTTGCCGGCGTCTTGGCATCTGCCATCAGGGATCCGTCCATCATCACCGAGGTGAAGCCGTGGCGGATCGCGGAAAGGCAGGTGGCCTCGTCGTTGCCGTGGTCCTGATGGATGCACAGCGGAATGGTCGGATGCATTTCAGTCAATGCCTCCATCATTTTGGCCAGCATGACGTCGTTGGCGTAGGACCGGGCCCCACGTGAGGCCTGGATGATGACGGGCGCGTCGCAGGCTTTGGCCGCCTCCATGATTGCGAGGCCCTGTTCCATGTTGTTGATGTTGAATGCAGGCACGCCGTAGCCGTGCTCGGCGGCATGGTCGAGAAGCTGGCGAAGGGTGATGCGGGCCATTGTGGGTCCTCCTAGATGATGAGATTCAGCGCCGCCGCGGCAACCGCTTCGGATGTTATGTTGAAATGCCGGTAGAGATCGGGGGCAGGGGCGCTGGCGCCGAAGCCGGCCATGCCGACGACAGCGCCCGTCTCGCCGACCCAGCGGTCCCAGCCCAGCCGGACCGCCGCTTCGACCGCGATCCGCGGCGCGGAGCCGAGAACGGCCTTGCGGGTGGCGTTTTCCTGCTCTTCGAAAAGCTCCCAGCACGGCATCGAGACGACCGCGGCGGCGACGCCATGCTCGGTCTCCAGCCTTTCGGCAGCGGCAACCGCGATCTCGACCTCCGAGCCGGTGGCGATCAGGGTGACGGCGCGGTGCCTGGCTGGTTCGCGCAGGATGTATGCGCCCTGGCTGGAGCGGTTCTCATCGCTGTGCGCTTCACGCAGCATCGGCAGGTTCTGGCGCGACAGCACCAGCACGCTGGGCCGATCCCTGCTCTTCAGCGCGAGTTCCCAGCACTCCGCCGTTTCGATGATATCCGCTGGGCGGAAGACATTGAGGTTCGGCGTCGCACGCAGCATCGCCAGGTGCTCGACCGGCTGATGCGTCGGGCCGTCCTCGCCGAGGCCGATGGAATC
>NZ_VFWS01000348.1:0-1517 GCF_006443065.1 Mesorhizobium sp. B1-1-5
TCGAAAAGCCGTGATTTGACGACCTTGTCGCCATCGCCGTCGCGCGCAATCTGCCCCTTGCCGCGCTGGTCGCGGAAGTCGACGAAAACCGGCCGCGCGACACCAATCTGTCCTCGGCGCTCCGGATCCATGTACTGGCCTGGGCGAAGCGCGGCCGCGCCTGATGCCGGACGCCGTCAGGCAGCGCCTTCCTGTTTCCCGCGGCGGGTGCCGAACCCCAGCAGGGCCGTGCGATCGCGCTCTTCCGCCTGTTTCCTGGATCTGACGCGCATCAGGTCCTTCCAGCCGACGTAACCGACCAGCGTTCCATCGTCGCGTGCCACGACCGGCAGATGCGACACGTTGGCCATCAGGAGCTTGTCCGACAGGCCTTCCAGATATTCATCGGGATAGGCAAGCGTCACCTTGCTGCCGGCCAGTAATTCGCCGAGCGTCGTCGTCCGGTGCTTGCCGGCACGCCGCCAGCGCAGGATCGCCGGTGGATCGATGAGTCCGAGCACCTGCCTGTTGCCGTCAATGACCGGGAAGCTCGGATGACGCGTCTCCGGCGCGGTCAGGAATGCCGCCGCACCATGCAGCGTCATCGTCGCCGGCACGCTCTGGACCTGCGTGGTCATCACTTCATGCACCCTGGTCAGCGCGAACGGATCGACCCGGTATTCGCGCACCAGATGATGCCCTCGCCTGGCGATCTTCTCGGTCAGGATGGAACGTTTCATCAAAAGCACCGTCACCGCATGGGCGGCGGCGCAGGCCGCGATCAGCGGCACCAGCACATGCGTGTTGCCGGTCAATTCGACCGCGAAGAAGGTCGCCGTCAGCGGCGCGCGCATCGTGCCACCCATGGTCGCCGCCATCGCCAGCAGCGCCCAGAAGCCGGGATCGGCCGCCGGCAGGAAGCCGGCGAGCACCGCGCCCATCGCGCCGCCCATGATCAGCAGTGGCGCCAGCACGCCGCCCGACGTTCCCGAGCCCAACGCCACGGACCAGATGACGGCTTTCACCACCAACAACAGGAGTGCCGCCGTTGCGATCGTACGGCCGTCCAGCATGCTGGATATGTTGTCGTAGCCGACGCCGAGCGCCTGCGGCTCGATCAAGCCGCCAATGCCGACGACGAGGCCGCCGAGCATCGGCCACCACATCCAGTGGATCGGCAGCTTCTGGAAACCGTCCTCGCAGGCATAGACCATCTGCGTCAGCAAGGCAGACAGGAGGCCGGCGGCAACGCCGATCAGGACCCAGCCGCCAAGACCGGCAAAGGAAATCGCCATGCCGCCCTGAAACGGAAAGATCGGTCCCGGGATGTGCAGCATGGTGCGCTCGACCTCCGCCACGATGGCAGCCACCGCCACCGGAATGAAGCTGCGCGGCGTCCACTCGAACAGAAGCAGTTCCACCGCCAGCATGATGGCGGCGATCGGCGTTCCGAACACGGTGGTCATGCCGGCCGCGGCACCCGCCACCAGCAGCGTCTTGCGCTCATTGTCGCTGACCGGCAGCATCTGCGCGATCAG
>NZ_VFWS01000349.1:0-1516 GCF_006443065.1 Mesorhizobium sp. B1-1-5
GAAGCACTGTTCGATGCGAAATTTCTGCAGGGGTGGATTACGCTCGGTTCACCGCGTGAGCATCCGGAATTCAAGGATTTTCTCGCGCGGGCCGCACTCGGAACCAGCGCTCGCCCGGCAAAGCCACGGCCACCGGGAGGAGCGCTTGCATAGCATCGCCAAGTCGGCCGGGCCGCGTGAACCTGGGGAGGGTTGAGGAATGGCGATCACCGGCCTTGGGCCGCATGGCGAACGGGCGGTTCCAGCCGACCAGGTCGGGTTGTCGAATGCCGACGCCGATCTCGCCCGCAACCGGCGCTTCTCGGTCGCCATCGTTCTCCACACCACCAAGAGCGACTGGGCTAAGGAGGAATTGGCCGGGATCGTCACCACGCTTGGCCGCTACGGAGCGGCGGTGGTCGAGGTCGTCGACTGCGGCTTCGACATCGAGCGGCAAATTTCGGAACTGAAACGGCTGGCCGGCGAAGCCGTGGATGCGGTGGTCTCCATTCCAATCGGCAGCAACCGTGCCGCCGACGCGCATCGTGCAATATCGGCGGCCGGAAAGAAGCTGTTGCTGCTCGACAATGCCCCAACCGGCATGCTGCCCGGCAAGGATTACGTCAGCGTTGTTTCCAGCGACAATTTCGGTCTCGGTCAGATCGGCGCAGAACTCCTGGCGCCACATATACCACAGGGCGGAAAGGTCGGCGTTCTGGCCTATGGCATCGATTTCTTCGCGACGCATGAGCGCGAGATTGCTTTCCGAAAATGGATGGCTGCTCGACGTCCCGACCTGACGCTGGTTCGCGGCAAGTTTGCCGACGTGTCGCAAGCGAGAGCCGCGACCGCCGACTTGCTGCAGGCCAATCCGGAGCTCGCCGGACTGTTTGACGTCTGGGACGTGCCGGCAATCGCTGCCGTCGCGGCGATCCGCGATGCGGGCAAGGCTATTCCGGTGACGACAGTCGACCTCGGCAACGACGTCGCCACGGACCTCGTTGGTGGAGGCCTGATCAAGGGCATCGCCGCGCAACTGCCTCACGATCAGGGCGTTGCTACGGGCATTGCCACAATTCTCGGCCTGCTCGAACGCCAGCCGCCGGCCTGGATCGCGCTTCCCGGGCTCAGTGTCACGGCCAGCAATGTAGTAGAAGCCTATCAAGTCGTCTGGCGCACACCAGCGCCCGCCGCCTTGCTAATGGCGCGCAAGCCACGAAACAGCCTGCCTTGACCGACAATGTCGTCTTCGCGAGGGACCGCGCGGCAAAGAGCAACGGCACGCTGATCACAAGCGGTCCGCGTCTCGTCGGCGCCATCATGGCGTCAAATGTTTGCCTGGGCATCCGCAAGCAGGAGCCCGAGCTTCAGGCGATCCTCAACAAGGCGCTCGGCGAGATGGCCGCGGACGGTACGCTCGCGCAGATGTCGAAGAAGTGGTTTGAAGTGGGCTTGAGCCCGAAGAGCTAAAACAATTCCAGGAAAAGGGTAGAGCGGTCTTCCCGGAAAAGCGTGTAGCGCTTTCCCTTGGGAATTG